>OMQX01000117.1 GCA_900313335.1 uncultured Prevotellaceae bacterium | reverse complement strand
AAGGCCAGAGTTTCGAGTACATGAGGCAGCACGCCCACCTGCGACTGCGCACCAACACCTTCGGTGCTGTGATGCGAATACGCCACAACATGGCCATTGCCATCCACAAATACTTCCACGACCACGGCTACTTCTACTTCCATACGCCGCTCATTACAGCAAGCGACGCAGAGGGAGCAGGCCAGATGTTTCAGGTGACAACCAAGAACCTGTATCGCTTGGAGAAAGACGACGAGGGACGAATCATCTACGACGACGACTTCTTCGGCAAGATGACGTCGCTCACCGTGAGCGGACAGCTCGAGGGCGAGCTTGGCGCAACGGCACTGGGAGCCATCTACACCTTCGGTCCCACGTTCCGGGCAGAGAATTCCAACACCCCTCGCCACCTGGCAGAGTTCTGGATGATTGAGCCCGAAGTGGCCTTCATCGACCTCGACGACCTGATGGATCTGGAGGAAGACTTCATAAAGTACTGCGTGCAATGGGCATTGGACAACTGCAAGGACGACCTTGAGTTCCTCAACAAGATGATAGACAAGACCCTCATCGAGCGTCTTGAAGGCGTACTGAAGGACAGCTTCGTCCGTCTGCCATACACCGAGGGCATCAACATCCTGCAGGAAGCCGTCAGGAACGGCAGGAAATTCGAGTTCCCATGCAACTGGGGCGACGACCTGGCCAGCGAGCACGAACGTTATCTGGTAGAAGAGCACTTCAAGAAGCCAGTTATCATGACCGACTATCCCCGTGCTTTCAAGTCCTTCTACATGAAGCAGAATGCCGCAACTGCTGATGGCGGTTCTGTTGGTTACAAGGGTGCTGTAGCTCCCGGCCCCACTATGCAGGGCACCGACGTACTGTTCCCCTCCATCGGTGAGATTATCGGCGGTTCCGTACGTGAGGAAAGCTATGACAAGCTGATGGCCGAGGTAAAGCGCCGTGATATGGATATGACACACCTGTGGTGGTATCTTGATACCCGCAAGTACGGAAGCTGCCCACATGCAGGTTTCGGACTCGGCTTCGAGCGTCTTATCCTCTTCGTTACTGGTATGCAGAACATACGCGACGTGATACCATTCCCCCGTACTCCCAAAAACGCGGAATTCTAAGCGGAAGACCTATCTCATCTTCCAGCTTCCGTTGCGGTATACCATCTGCATCAGTACCTGCTCCGTCAACTTATCACCATAGGTGACATTCATCAACACCGTAGCAGTACTGTCAACAATAGTATCACGCGTTGCAACAGCATCACTGATACCGCCGTGCAGCGCATATTGCATCCCCAGGAACTGCGCCATCACAGCAGACATCTGCTCGTGCATGGCGCTGTCCTGTATATAAACATCATCCGTACTTCCCACCAGAGCGACAACATCACTGTCCCTCATGTGCTGAAGGAACAGCTCGGCAGAAGCCTTGGCACCCTCGTTGGAAAAATCATGCAGCGGAGACGCCTTCTCCTTGCACGAGGACACAAGCATCAGCACTATGGCCACCGGGAACAGCAAACCTGTATGTTTCATCTGTAAATATTACTTTTGACGGATAAAAATATTAATCGGGCATCCCGTAAAGTTCCACCTCTCGCGGATCTTGTTCTCCAGGAAACGGCGATAAGGCTCCTTGACATACTGAGGAAGGTTGGCATAGAACACAAAGGTCGGCACATGCACGTCAGGAATCTGACTGCAATACTTGATCTTGATATACTTACCCTTGATTGAGGGTGGCGGATAAGCCTCGATCAGAGGCAGCATCTCCTCATTCAACCGACCCGTAGGCACACGGCGGGTACGACAGCCGTAGACATCCTTCGCAGTCTCCAGAACCTTGAATATACGCTGTTTCGTAATTGCCGAGCTGAATATTATCGGGAAGTCCGTAAACGGAGCCATACGCTCGCGTATAGCACCCTCGAAGGTCTTCTGTACTATAGTAGACTTATCCCCGACCAGATCCCACTTGTTCACGACGACAACCAGCGACTTACCGTTACGCTGTATCAGCTGGAATATATTCATATCCTGAGCCTCATGGCACGGATACTGCGCATCACACTGTAGAACTCCAAGTCCTCGTTCACCTTGCTCTTCTTCCTGATACCAGCAGTATCCACCAGATAGAAATCAAAGCCGAACTTGTCATACCTGGTATATATACTGTCACGGGTAGTACCAGCAATATCAGTCACGATATGGCGGTCCTCACCGATGAAAGCATTTATCAGGCTGCTCTTGCCGGCATTAGGACGTCCTACCACGGCAAAGCGCGGGATATTCTCGTCAGGAGTCTCCTGCGCATTCTTCGGCAGGGTTGCTATGATGGTATCCAGCAGGTCACCCGTTCCGCTGCCCGTAGCAGCACTTATACATACAGGATCCCCCAGACCCAGGCCATAGAACTCGGCAGCAAGCCATGTCTCGTTGTTGTCCACCTTGTTACATACCAGCAGCACGGGCTTCTTTGTACGGCGCAGGATACCCGCCACAGCCTCGTCCAGATCCGTCGTTCCGTTCTGACCGTCCACCAGGAACAGGATAACGTCAGCCTCGTCTACGGCCAGCTGAACCTGCTTGCGTATCTCCTCCTCGAACACATCGTCGCTGTTTACGACCCAGCCACCGGTATCAACTACCGAGAACTCGCTGCCGCACCATTCGCACTTGCCATACTGGCGGTCACGCGTAGTGCCTGCCTCGTCACTGACAATAGCATGCCTTGTCTGCGTCAACCTGTTAAACAGAGTACTCTTGCCCACATTGGGACGCCCTGTAATTGCAACTATATTTGACATAAGTCTCCTCCTCGCTATCTACAATTTCACAACTGTTATTTCAGGTCATAGCCATATTCCCTCATAGCCTTCTGGCTCTGCCTCCAATCCTTGTCCACCTTGACATAGGTCTCCAGGAAAATACTCTTCGCAAAGAAGCGCTCCAGCGACTTGCGGGCCTCGGTAGACACCTTCTTGAGCGCCACGCCCTGATGACCTATGATTATGCCCTTCTGGCTCTCACGCTCCACATATATTACTGCATTGATATGAATCGACCTGTCCGTTTCCTTGAACTGCTCTACCACAACCTCCACGCTGTACGGAATCTCCTTGTCATAATACAGCAGGATCTTCTCGCGGATAATCTCCGAGACAAAGAAGCGGGCAGGCTTGTCCGTCCACTGATCCTTGTCGAAATACGCAGGACTCTCGGGCAACAGTTCCTGAATGCGCTTCAGCAACATGTCGGTCCCGAACCTGTTCTTCGCCGAGATGGGCAATATCTCGGCATCAGGCAGCATCGCATGCCATTTTTCGACAATGTCACCCAATGCCTTCTGGTCGCTCACGTCAATCTTGTTGATGAGCAGGATTACCGGAATGGTCATCTTCTGCACCTTCTCCAGGAAGTCCATGTTCTTCTCCGGGTTCTCCACGACATCCGTGACGTATAGCAGGATGTCGGCATCCTGCAAGGCCGATTCCGAGAAAGCCAGCATAGACTCCTGAAGCTTGTAGTTGGGCTTCAGCACTCCGGGAGTATCACTGAACACTATCTGCATCTCAGGAGTATTCACGATGCCCATTATGCGGTGACGCGTCGTCTGAGCCTTGAACGTGGCAATACTGATACGCTCGCCGACCAGAAGGTTCATAAGCGTACTCTTACCCACATTAGGGTTACCCACTATATTTACAAAACCAGCCTTATGCATGACGCTTCTCGTACCACTCCTCGCGTGATATCTCACCTTCTTTGTAAAACTCCGCAGGCTCCTTAGCAGCCTCGGCTGCACCGTCGTAGCCCCATATCATATAGCTTGCACCCCACGTAAACCCTGCACCGAATGCCGTGAACACCAGCTTGTCACCCTTCTTCAGCCTGGGTTCGTATTCCCACAGACACAGGGGCAATGTACCTCCGCTGGTATTCGCCATGTGGTCGATATTAATCATTACATGATCCTCGTCTACACCTATGCGGCTGGCAACCGAGCGCTCGATATTGATATTAGCCTGATGGGGGACCACCCAGTCGATATTGTCCTTAGTCAGTCCATTACGCTCGCACACTGTCTTCACGGCACTGGTCATGTCAAGCACAGCATGCTTGTACACGGCACGGCCCTCCTGATACACGGTATTCTCCAGATTGTCCACACTCTCGTGGCTCGGCATATTGGCACTGCCGCCAGCCTTCATGCACAAGTTCTGCAAACCCTTCCCGTCCACACGGTAATAGCCGTCTATCAGCCCCACCTCCTCGGTCGTAGCCTCCATAAGCACAGCCGCCGCACCGTCGCCGAATATCGGGCACGAGTTACGGTCCGTGTAGTTCGTCATACTGCTCATGTGGTCACCGCCCATCAGGATGATACGCTTGTAGCGACCACTGCGGATATATGCCGCCGCAAGCTCCATTCCATACAGGAAATTGGCACATGCAGCCTCCATGTCAAAGCCAAAGGCATTCCTGATGCCGCAGGCACCTATAACCAGCGAAGCCGTGCTGGGAAAATGATAGTCAGGGGTCGTCGTTGCAGCTATGACCAATTCTATCGAATTACGGTCCACACCCGTCTTGCGGATGAGCTGCTCCACCGCACGTATCATCATGTAGCTCGTACCCCTACCCTGCTCGGGTTTCAATATGTGGCGTGTCTTTACACCAATACGTTCCATGATCCAGGCATCACTCGTATCCACTATACGCGACATTTCGTCGTTGTCCAGGATATAGTCGGGCACATAGCCGCCCACGCCCGTAATCACTGCGTTAATCTGCTCCATATACATATATGCGCATACGCGCACGCTATACAACAATGCAGCCACAAGGGGGCAACCCTTGCGACTGTATTACACCTTGTTTCTTTCAGTCTTGAATTCAGGCCCCAATGGACCACGAACTACAATCAAGCCTCCTTCTCGATGGCAAGCTTACCACGATAGTAGCCGCATGCAGGGCATACCGTGTGATAAACATGGAACTCACCACAGTTGGGACATACTGCCAATGCTGGAGCAACTGCCTTGTCATGAGTTCTGCGCTTGAGAGTACGAGTCTTGGACTGTCTTCTTTTTGGATGTGCCATAATTCTATAAAACTATTTAACTTTTAACTTTTTAACTTTTAACCTTTAACTTTTGCAGTGCAGCCCAACGCGGATCTGTCACCTCGTCCCTGTCCCCGCTGCCCAGATGCCTCATCACACCCTCGTCACATTCTCCCTCGGGATGCACATGACGGATGGGTATTGACAGCGCTGCAGCTTCGTACAAATACCATGCAAGGTCCAGCTCACCCGAATTAGCGGCAACCGTTATCACCTCGCCATCATCATACGTTTCGTCCCCCAGTTTCACGCGCAAACTCTCGTTTGCCCGTATCTCCTGGTCCATCAAGCCCAGACAGCGGTCGCACTCGACCTTGACCGTTCCTGCCAGTGTCATCTCTATGTCCCAACAATCGTTCTGGCGACCATATATGCACACATCGGCATCAACTTTGCCCTGCTTGATTTCCGCACCACCGACAGCGGAGAAGAAGGCATCCTCCAGCACCCACGAACGATGCGACACAGCACCCTCCGTCATGCTTCTGAGGTCAACCTTATAGCTGTCCATAGTATCCATCGGCGTGCAAAGATACGCTTTTTTCCAATAACAACAAGGTCTTTCAGGCATATTTTTTCACACAGCCACATTATTTTTAAATAATCGCACATAAAGTGTAAAAAAATGTTGCAGAAACAAAATTACTTATTATATTTGCATTCAGGTAAGTTACTCTTATTGTTTAACCAAACAGTTGCGCACGACACGTATAAGTGTATGGAGACATGAAAAAGGTATTGTTTATGATTATGGCAGTTGTATTCTGCCAGTCAGCAAGTGCTCAGAGTTTCTGGAAGACAGACGACTGTGATAACTTCAACCTGATTCAGGCCGGTTACATGAGTGAGAGTGGTTTTAATGGTGTATTTGCCGGCTACAAGTATGGATTGAATATCACCGGCAAGAAATTACCTTTGTATCTGGAGCCAGGTGCAGAATTTCATTATGTTAGCTATCCAAACGGAAACGGTATTGGTTTGACCGTACCTGTTAATGTTTCTTACAAGTTCAAGACTGGCGATTTCAGCATTTCTCCTATCACAGGTCCTACATTTGGCTATTCACATGCTTGGAACTCAACAGTATCTGGCGACGACTTCGTTTTCGGCTGGGAATTTGGTGGTCGCATTGCCTATAAGAGAATAACACTCAGCTATCGTTACAACAAAGTTATCACCAACAGCCTTCTATATGATGTAGTTGTATGGAACTACCACAAATTAGCTATCGGCTTCACGTTCTAAGGTCTGATTCTTAGGAAACAACCAAAATAATTTCCCCGCTTGCTTTGGCAGGCGGGGATTATTTGTCATGGTATTCTTGCACTATACCACAATTTTTAGTACATTTGCAAAAAGCTTAATTCCAATTCAGTTCCAATTTAACTCCAATTTAATTCCAATTCAATTCCAATTATAATAATTAGAACTAAACAGGAATTAAACAGGTAGAAAACAAGACATAAATATATCTAGAATTATGGCAGAAATAACCAAAGACAT
>OMQX01000118.1 GCA_900313335.1 uncultured Prevotellaceae bacterium | reverse complement strand
TTACAGCCTGGTGGTTGCATCGCTGAAAGATTTCAAGATACATAACGGAAGCTATGTCGAGTTCATCGGCGACATCATGAACCCGCACCTGAACATACATGCGAGTGAGAGGAAGAAGGCTACGGTAACGCAGAACAACGTTCCCGTATCGGTTAACTTTGACGTAGGCCTGAATATTACCCAGTCGTTGGAGGACCTGGGACTTGAGTTTACACTGGAGGCTCCGGAGAACATGACCGTGCAGAACGAGATCTCGGCGATGAGCAACGAGGAACGCAGCAGGGCAGCCGTAACGTTGCTGGCAACCGGCATGTATATGTCCTCGACATCGCAATCGGCATCCACAGGCGGCTTCAATACGACGAACACGCTTAACTCGTTCCTGCAGGGCCAGATAAGCAAGATTGCCGGCAAGGCACTCAGTACTATCGACATCGGTTTCGGCATAGACAACACGAAATCTGCAACAGGAACATCGCAGACGGATTACAACTTCTCGTTTGCCAAGCGTTTCTGGGGCAACCGCGTAAGCGTAATCATAGGCGGCAAGGTCAGCTCCGGTGCCAATGCCGTAAACAACGGCCAGAGCATAATTAATAATGTATCGGTAGAATATCGTCTGGACAAGAGCGGCACACGATATGTCAAGGCCTTCTACAACAAGAACCCGGACAACCTGCTTGAACCTGACATCATGGAAATGGGCGCAAGCCTGGTACTGCGCCGCAAGACGGAGAAACTGGGAGAGCTTTTCATCTTCCGCACGAAGAAGAAAAAGGAGTAGACTTACTATGATCAGACATTCAATATATAAATATGTACCCTGCATTCTTGCAGCCCTGATGTTTGTCTCCTGCTATCAGACAAAGAACATTCCGGACGACGAGTATCTGTATGCCGGCATCAAGGAAATGGCATACGGGCACAAATGGGGTGAGAAGAAGAACAGGAAGGACAGCACGGGCGTAATAACGGCTGTGGCTAATGCCTATACTGCGGTGCAGGGTGTGCTGACAGGCAACTCCAGCACATTGGAAAGCATGAAGAGCCATGAGCTGACGAAGCACGAGAAGGACAGCATAAAGGCTCTTATCAAGCAGGATGCCGAAGCATATTCACTGGCAAAGAGCGAGGTTGAGGGTGTCCTGTCGTATGCTCCCAACGGCTCACTGATGGGCTCCAGCAAATACAAGCATCCCTTTACCGTAGGACTGTGGATATGGAACCGCTATGTAAACTCGAACAGCCGTTTCGGACGCTGGATGATGAACAGTTTTGCCTCCAATCCCAAATACATCAGCTCGGTGGCACCTGCCGTGCGTACCCAGGTAGCAAGAAACACACTGCAGAATTACGGCTATTTCAATGCTGATGTCAAGTTCCGCATAGACAGCTTGCGCAATCCCCGCAAGCAGAAGGTATCCTATCAGGTTCTTCCCGGGCAGCTGTTCCGCCTGGACAGCATAGAATACCGCGGCTTTACAGGAGCAGCCGACTCCATCATAGAGGCCAACATGGACAAGCGGCTGCTGCACAGCAACGACCCCTTCTGCCTGCCCACGCTGTCCGACGAACGCGAACGCATAACTGACCTGCTGCGCAACAACGGCTATTACTACTATCACAGCGACTATATCGCATACAGGGCAGACACTGTCCAGAAACCCCTGAAGGTGCAGCTTCAGGTACTGCCGTCGGCATCCATACCCAAGATTGCAGACAAGCCCTACCGTATCGGCAAGACGCACATTACCGTACTGAAATACAACGACACGGTGATGACGGACTCCTTTGCCCTGCGCAACATAACGATGCGATGGAGCGGCGGCAAGGTGAAACGTCCTCCATTGAGGCTGAGTGCCATGCTCCGGTACCTGTATCAGAAGAAGGGCGACCTGTACAGCCAGGAGACACAGAACCTGATACAGAACCAGATTGCAGCGATGGGCATCTTCTCCAACCTGCACCTTGACTATAAGCCGGCACAGGGCGACACTCTGGACCTATACATCAACACCATGCTGGACAAGCCCTACGACAGCGAATTCGAAGGTAAGATAACCAACAAGACGAACGGTCTTCTGGGGCCCGGTCTCAGCTATTCCATTAACAAGCGCAATGCATTCCGCGGTGCCGAGACCCTGACATGGGGCATCAACGGCTCGTACGAATGGCAGACGGGTGCCAACAACAAGGGCAAGGGAACAGGCATTAACTCGTGGGAACTTGGTAGCAACATAACACTCTCCTACCCTCGCTTCATGTTCTTCGGCATAGGCAAGAGGCTGAATCGCAAGGTGCGGTCAACAACCCTGTTCAAAGCCGATGTCAAGTGGCTGAACCGTGCCGGTTACTACAGCCAGATAAGCGCAGGCATACGAGCAAAGTGGACATTCCAGAAATCTGCCAACATACTGCACGAATTCACACCCATACACCTGGAATACAGCCAGCTCCTGAGCACCACCGACGAGTTCATTGAGATAATGGATCAGAACCCTGCCCTGTACATGAGCCTGAAAGACCAGCTCGTACCCAGCATGGAATACAAGTTCACATGGACATCGCCCAAGGTAAAGCGAAACATCAATAACCTGTCCCTGTCTACAAAACAGTCATACAAGTTCCAGAAGAACACAATCGAATACACCCATAGCCTGCGTCTGGGAGAACGCTCGCACCTGCTGACACACGGATATCTGGGATTCCTGTGGGAATACAACGGAAAAACCGCACCATATCAGGAAATGTTCACCGCAGGCGGAGCCAACAGCATCAGGGCATTCGGCGTGCGTTCCATAGGTCCCGGCAGCTATAATCCCGTACAGTCACAATTCTCCTACCTGAACCAGATCGGAAGCATGAAATTCGAGTGCAACCTGGAGTATCGCTTCCCCATCATCGGTTCGCTGTTCGGAGCCGTCTTCGTGGATGCCGGCAATGTATGGCTACTGAGAGAAGATCCCGACCGTCCCGGCGGTAAGTTCGAATGGAAGAACTTTGGCCGCGAACTGGCACTCGGCACAGGAGCAGGCCTGCGATACGACCTCGATTTCCTGGTAATCAGGTTCGACATAGGCGTAGGTATCCACGCACCTTACGATACAGGCAAGGAAGGTTATTACAACATGACATCCTTCGGCAAGTCCCTGGGTTACCACTTTGCCATAGGATACCCCTTCTGATAATACAAATAATATAATACAAAAAGCCCCTCGGTTCGCAACCGAAGGGCTTTTCTCTATATTACCAACCGTTCTCTCAGAACATCTTGTCAGGATACTGACCTGCAGCATGCAAGGCAGCCAGCTTCTCGACCGTACCTGGACGATCCTCGGGATACGTTACGCCAAACCACTTGGACGTAGTAGGCAGAACCTCGCAAGTAGCCTTGCCCTGCTTGATCAGCGTATCCACCATCAATGGAATGAAGAACTCGCTCTTCAGGTTTGTCTGGTTCTTAGGATCCGACAGGAATACCTTGAAATAATCCTCGCTGTACTGGAAGTAGTCAGGAGTGAAGCCCCAGAAATTCATAGAACATGGAGTGTCGTCAGGAATGGAAACCCATTCACCATTATCATCAAGATACTGCACAGCACCATCGCGGCGCTCTATCTTGGTACGCTCGACAACATCAGTCAGCATGTGAGTCTTCTCGTCTGTAGCACAGATACCACGGCTCACAGTACCGCTGTCACTCAATGTATTGCTTACGCTGAAACCGACCATAGCATAACGGCCTGTGCTACCCTCTGGCAACTCAGTCAGGAACTTGGCCAATACCATTAATGCATCACGGTCATAGAAATCATCACAGTTCAATACAGCGAAAGGCTCCTTGATGATATCCTTACCCATCATAACCGCATGGTTGGTACCCCATGGCTTTTCACGACCCTCGGGAACCGTAAATCCCTCTGGCAGAGCATCCAGGGCCTGGAAGCACAACTCACAAGGAACATGACCCTCGTATCTGGACAGAATCTGCTCACGGAACTGCTGCTCAAAGTCACGACGGATTACCCATACGATTTTACCAAAACCAGCCTTGATAGCATCATAAATACTGTAATCCATAATACACTGCCCCTGAGGTCCCAGGGTGTCCAGCTGCTTCAAGCCACCATAACGGCTACCCATACCAGCTGCAAGAAGGAAAAGTGTAGGTTTCATGTTTGTTAGTTTTTATTAGGTTATATGATTTTTCGCAACCAAAGATACAAAATTATTTCATAACAAGGCCCCTATTGCCGCAAAAATGCAGTTCAAGTCATTAAAAAAGGCATTAAACTTGTACCAGGTAAAAGTGAAAATCTTTTTGCCCAAAACTCCCTCTCAAACAAAAACGAGGTTTTCGTTGGTAACAAAGACGAGGTTTTTGTTGGGTATAAAAACGAGGTACATTCAACTCACCACGCTCAGTTGCACAACTGGACGTGCTCGATTGCCTAATCGGGTGCACTCAGTTGCTCAATCGGGTGCACCAGTATTGCTATACGAGGTAAAAGATAGTTACTATATTAAGCCTTTTAGAGTTAGTGGGTAACTCAAAAGCCTATGATTTTTAACTGAAAACTT
>OMQX01000120.1 GCA_900313335.1 uncultured Prevotellaceae bacterium | reverse complement strand
TCTGCCGTCTATCACTACAGCAACGAAGGCGTTGCCAGCTGGTACGACTTTGCACAGATGACAGCACGCATGGCAGGCAACGACGGCTGTGACATTCAACCATGCAACAGCAGCGAGTACCCAAGCCCGGTACAACGTCCCGCATACAGCGTCCTGGACAAGCGTACCATCAGGGAGACGTTCGGGCTCAGGATACCATACTGGGTCGATTCCCTCCAGAAATGTATAACCAATATCAAAAACAAATAAAGATGAACAATAAGATTGCTGTTGCAGGAACAGGGTACGTAGGCCTTAGTATCGCCACATTGCTGGCACAGCACAACCATGTTACGGCAGTAGACGTAATACCTGAAAAGGTAGACAAGATAAATAATCGCATATCACCAATTCAGGACGACAATATCGAGCAATATTTCCGTGAGAAGGAACTTGACCTTACGGCAACACTGGACGGTGCAGGTGCATACCGTGATGCCGAGTTTGTAGTCATTGCAACACCCACCAATTACGATCCCGTACAGAATTTCTTCGATACACACCATATCGAAGACGTCATAGACCTTGTGCTCAGCCTTAATCCACACGCCATAATTGTTATCAAGAGCACCATACCTGTAGGATACTGCGAACGCCTCTACCAACGCTACGGCAAGGACCTTCGGCTCCTGTTCGCTCCCGAGTTCCTGCGTGAGAGCAAGGCACTCTACGACAACCTGTATCCCAGCCGAATTATCATAGGCATACCAAAGCTGTTTGACGTCAACAATCTCGAAGAGCTGAAAGAAGCTGCGCACACCTTTGCCCAACTGCTGCAGGAAGGCGCCATCAAGCAAGACATCGACACCCTGTTCATGGGATTGAAGGAAGCCGAGGCAGTCAAGCTCTTTGCAAACACATACCTTGCCCTGCGCGTAAGCTATTTCAACGAACTGGACACATACGCCGAGGTCAAGGGACTCGACACGCAGGCAATTATACAGGGTGTAGGACTTGATCCACGTATAGGCACACACTACAACAATCCATCGTTCGGTTACGGAGGCTACTGCCTGCCCAAGGACACGAAACAGCTGCTTGCCAACTACCAGGACGTTCCCCAGGACATGATGACAGCCATCGTGCAGAGCAACCGTACCCGCAAGGACTACATAGCCGATGCCGTTCTGCGCAAGGCAGGATGGTACGACTACAGTACAGACAACCAATACAACGGAATGCGTGAGAACGTAACAATAGGTATCTTCCGTCTGACCATGAAATCCAACAGCGACAATTTCCGCCAAAGTGCCATCCAGGGCATCATGAAGCGCATCAAGGCCAAGGGAGCCGAGGTCATCATATACGAACCCACTCTTCAGGACGGCAGCACCTTCTTTGGCAGCAAGATTGTAAATGACCTGACCGAATTCAAGCGTCGCAGCAAATGCATCATAGCCAACAGGTACGATACCGTCCTCGACGATGTCGAACAGAAAGTCTATACACGCGACATCTTCCGCCGCGACTAAACAAGACAAACATACACAATGCGTGACTATATCAAAAGCATAGCCATACTGGCCGTCCCACTGATCATACTCCTTATCTATGCCATATCTCCATATCGCGTAGACATTGCCGACTGGACACTGGAAAAGATCAACCTCGGTAACGTCATGGGCATGGACCTCTCGAATATATTCCCCGATGACGAGGACATGCTCGCACGAGCAGATTCACTTGCAACACTTGAACAGGAGAACAAGGTAGATACCGCCAGCAAGCGCATACTGCTCTTCGGCGACTCGATGGTCGAAGGCCTTACACCACGCCTTGCCGACTATTGCGCACAGAACGGGCACATCCTATACAGCGTATGCTGGTACGGCTCAACAACCCTCGGGTGGGCAGGACGCATCGACTCCCTGCGCAGCTATGTAGCGTGGGCACGCCCCGACTATATTATGGTCACGTTAGGCGGCAACGAACTGGAGACACGAGACACACAACGCAGGAAGGAATGCGTAATGCAGATTATGGAGGTAATCGGAAACCGCCCATGCGTATGGATTGCAACTCCCAGCTGGGTAGAGAACCCGACTATCACCGAAGTCCAGAAGAATATCGTAGGCAAGAAACGCTTCTACGATTCCACCAAGCTCACATTACAGCGGGGAACTGACCACATGCATCCCACATTTTCAGCGTTCACTATCTGGATGGACAGCGTTGCACTCTGGCTCAACAGCACAGAAACGGCACATCCGATCAAGATGGATTATCCTGCCAAAGGCATCAAACGTACATGGAGCAGCATAATAATCGGCATAGACGGCGTACGACGCGGTTCACATGCTCCGACAAGGAAAAACGAAGCAGAAAAGCCTGCAGAAACAGAACCTGCAGATAACGATACGCCTGAAACTACCGAAACACCATCCGCTCAGGAAAACGCACCTGCAACACCAGTTATCCAGGAAACGCCAGCCACTCCTGCAATCCCAACCGAATAAAACAGCATAACATGCTATTCAATACTATACCATTCTACGCAGCATTTATATGCTTCATAACAATATATGCCGTGCTGTATCAAAAATCACGTACGCTCATGATTTTGTACGTGACACTCATCAGCACTCTCTTCTTCTATAACGCCAATGCCGACCTCGCATTGCTGCTTCCAGCCACAGCCCTCGTCTCATGGACCCTAACACACCGCATGAACCAGACGGAAGGACAGCTTCGCAAACGCTGGCTCGCAGCAATCATAATCCTTGATCTGCTGCCGCTCATATATTTCAAGTACACCAATTTCGGCATCGATGTACTCAACACGCTCATGCAGCGCAATTTCCCGTTCATGGACATCATCATGCCCGTCGGCATCAGTTTCTACACCTTCCAGGCAATCAGCTACAGCGTTGACGTCTATCGCAAGCGCTTCCTGCTGGATGTGGACTTTCTAGAATACCTCTTCTATCTCAGCTTCTTTCCCCTGCTTCTTGCAGGCCCCATCACACGCGCAGAGACACTCATCCCACAGCTACGCCGCCACAGCAATATCGATGCCCACATGCTCAACATGGGACTCTTCCTCATCATCAGCGGCATCATCAAGAAAAACATCATAGCCGACTATATTGCACAGTATAACAACTGGATTTTCAACGATCCCCTAATGTATAGCGGCTTCGAGAACCTAATGGGAGTATTGGGATACAGCCTGCAGATATACAACGACTTCAGCGGCTATAGCGACATGAGCATCGGAATAGCAGCCCTCATGGGATTCCAGTTACGCGACAACTTCAACTTCCCATACCAGAGTCTCAATATTACCGAGTTCTGGCACCGTTGGCACATATCACTCTCCACATGGTTCCGCGACTACCTGTACATACCATTGGGCGGAAACCGGAAGGGTAGTGCACGCACCTATTTCAACAATTTCCTTACAATGGTCGTTGCAGGCCTGTGGCACGGCTCAACACTCATGTACGTCCTGTGGGGCGCATTGCACGGAGCAGCCCTCGTACTTCACAAGTTCTGCAAGAAACTATTCCTCGACCGCATCGGCAACCGCTGGTACACCCGCATGGCATGCTGGATAGTCTTCTTCCTGTTCATACAGGTTACATGGGTATTCTTCCGCGCCCCTGACATGGACATTGCCGGCAAGGTGTTCTCACAGATATTTAGCGCATTCGACATTACATACCTGCCCGTATTCATCAAGGTACGCCCGATGTGGACCATCGTTGTCATAATGGCACTCCTGTTGCATGCAATCCGCGAACGACACTACCTGTGGCTACAGGAACGCTTCATACGACTCCACTGGGCAGGCAAGTTCATAATCATGCTCCATATTCGCGAGAATATTGGAGATTTCTTGCTTAACCGCTGATTTATCCCCTATTAGATGGTCATCAATATCATGTCTTTCTTGCTGAAGATGGGGGCGTCCGTGTTTTCCTGCTGTTTCTTCTATCGTCGCCATGACTTCCCGACGAAGATCCTTATTCTCATTCTTTTTGAAGTCCGCCTTCCAGTCTGCTTTCTTGTCAAACCCATTAGCAATGCTCGTTTGAGCCATCTTCCCAATGGTATTGGAAACAAGGGATGGCATAAAAAGCCCCATCATGTTGGGCAAAGACAAAATGCCACCCAACTGTTTTGCCATATTCCGGAATCCATGTTCAAGCATGATATAATAAAGTCCACTTAACAATAGAGGGTCCTTTTCTTCATATGCCAAGTCACACATTTTGTCAATGACAAATGGCGAGTAGGCATATGCAGCGATAAAGACCCGACGTGCACGTAGTTTGAGCTCTTTCTCTGCAACACCAGAGAACATCAAAGATGCAACCATCCTATACTGGACAGGTACTGACTGCCACCATTCATCTATGCCATTTATTCGGACATAAGCCACATTCGGATTATCTGATTCCCCTTTTTCCTTAACCAAATCAACCTCAAACTCACCATCAACAACACCAACTTTCACGAAACCGTCAAATTCATATAATTCATCGACAATTCCATCAATCAAAGCCTTTTCTTCTTC
>OMQX01000121.1 GCA_900313335.1 uncultured Prevotellaceae bacterium | reverse complement strand
GGAGTTCAGCATACAGACCAGCGCACTGGGAATCGAGCAGCTGCCTGTAATGATAACGCAGAGCGAGTACATGCGCCGCATGAAGGAGATGTCACGCATGAACCCTGGCATGGCGTTCTATGGCGAGATGCCGGATTCGTACAACCTGGTACTGAATACCGACAACGAGATTATCAAGAATTGTCTGGAGAATGCGGACAACGAGAAAATCTCCCAGCTGATAGACATTGCACTGCTCCAGAACGGCATGCTCAAGGGCGAGGCCCTGACACGCTTCGTGAAGCGTTCTGTAAGCATGATTAAATAAAACTACAATAATATGAATTACGGTTTAGTACGCGTAGCAGCAGGAATTCCCGAGGTGAGGGTCGCCGACCCTGACTGGAATGTCCAGCAGATAGAGAACCTGATACTGCAGGCACAGAACCAGGGGGTGGAGATACTTGTAACACCCGAGCTGAGCCTGACCGGTTATTCATGCGCCGACCTCTTTGCACAGCAGGTGCTTTTGGACGAGGCCGAGATTGCGCTGATGAAGCTTATGGACTTCACCCGCAGCATGGACATCATTACCGTAGTGGGTACGCCTGTTGCCTATCACGGATGCCTGCTCAACTGCGCGGCCGTGATTCAGAAGGGCAAGCTGCTGGGTCTTGTACCCAAGTCCTACCTGCCTAACTACAAGGAATTCAACGAGCGTCGCTGGTTTACGCCGGGAGGTGATATTCCCAAGGGCAACGTGCTGATTTGCGGACAGGTCATACAGATGGGCCGCCAGCAGCTGTTCCATACTCCCACATGTACCTTCGGCATAGAGATATGCGAGGACCTGTGGGCTCCCATACCGCCTTCGAGCCGCCTGGCACTGTCAGGGGCAGAGATTATCCTGAACCAGTCTGCAAGCGATGATGCAGTGGGTAAATACAACTATCTGAAGTCGCTTGTACAGCAACAGAGCGCACGGACGCTGTGCGGCTATGTATATGCTGCTGCAGGATTCGGGGAAAGCACCCAGGATGTGGTATACAGCGGCAAGTGCCTGATTTGCGAGAACGGGGCATTGCTGAAGGAAGGCAGGCGTCACTCACTTGAGCCTCAGCTGGTGACTGCCGAGATTGACGTGGAGAGGATACGTATGGAGAGACGCGTCCACACCACTTTTACGTCATCCATGCACGAGGTGATGGACAATGATGTACTGAACATAAACACGGACAAGCTGGTACAGTCGCATGTGGAAATGACAGGTCCTGTAAACCCGCATCCGTTTGTGCCTGCTGGTAATATGCTGGACGAGCGGTGCGAGGAGATTTTTGCAATACAGACAGAGGGTCTGGCAAACCGACTGAGGCATACAAACTGCAAGGTTGCAGTAGTGGGCATCAGCGGGGGACTGGACAGTACACTGGCATTGCTTGTATGTGTAAGGACATTTGACCTGCTGGGGCTTGACCGTCACGGAATCGTGGGTATAACAATGCCGGGGTTCGGTACTACGGACCGTACATACACCAATGCCGTGAACCTGATGAAGTACCTGGGTATCACAATCAGGGAGATAAGCATCAAGGATGCCTGCATACAGCATTTCAAGGACCTTGGTCACGACCTCGCCAGCCATGACGTCACATACGAGAACAGCCAGGCACGCGAGCGTACCCAGATACTGATGGATGCCGCAAACCAGATGAACGGCCTGGTAATAGGCACGGGGGACCTGAGCGAGCTGGCACTCGGCTGGGCGACATACAACGGTGACCACATGAGCATGTATGGAGTGAATGCCTCGGTACCGAAGACATTGGTAAGGCACCTGGTTACATGGATTGCCAACGGCATCGAGGACGAAAATACACGTGCCACACTGCTGGACATCGTGGACACGCCTATCTCGCCCGAGCTGATTCCTGCAGATGCAGAGGGTAACATAACGCAGAAGACCGAGGATCTGGTGGGACCATACGAACTGCATGATTTCTTCCTGTACTATGTACTGCGCTGCGGTTTCCGTCCTGGCAAGATATTTATGCTTGCGAAGAAGGCTTTCGAGGAAAGCTATACCGACGAGGTTATCAAGAAATGGCTGACGACCTTCTGCCGCAGGTTCTTTGCACAGCAGTTCAAGCGCTCGTGCCTGCCAGACGGCCCCAAGGTGGGCAGCTGCTCACTGTCACCGCGCGGCGACTGGCGCATGCCAAGCGATGCCTCAAGCGCTGCATGGCTAAGGGAATGCGAAGCATTATAAAAAAACAAGCGGGATTGGCAATTGCTAATCCCGCTTTTATTTTCAGGTTTTGTTGTGTTCTTTATCAGTGAAGAGGAGGAGACTCGAACTCCCACGCCTCGCGGCACTACCACCTCAAAGTAGCGCGTCTACCATTCCGCCACCTCTCCTTCGAACCAATAAATTTAAGTGCCCAAGACAGGACTCGAACCTGCACATCTCTCGACACACGCACCTGAAACAATTCCGCCACTTGGGCATAAAAGAGCGGAAAACGAGACTCGAACTCGCGACCCCAACCTTGGCAAGGTTGTGCTCTACCAACTGAGCTATTTCCGCATTTTGTGGTGTTTCAACGCAAATGGTTGATGCTTTTCCGCCGAATTGCTGTGCAAAGATAAGGCGATTTTGTGAAATGACCAAACAAACGGGCAAAAAAAATCAAATATTTGCAGGATTGGCAAATAGTTGACGAGGGGTATGGGGCGAAAATTGCAGTTATGGGTATTTTTGTGAGTGGCAATGTACATATATACAACCTAATAATATATTGTTATGATACGATTGAATTGTTTCTTCCAGGCAAAGAAGGGTCATTACAACGAGGCATTGGAGGCTGCCATGCTGCTGACGGCAGAAAGCCAGAAGCACAAGGGCTGCATTGCATACGATGTGTTTGAGAGTGCCACGCGCAAGGATGTGTTCATGATATGTGAGACATGGGCAGACGAGGAGTCCCTGGATGCGCATGCCAAGACGGAGGAGTTTGCCCTGTATGTGGGCAGGATGGAGGCTTGCGGTGCCCTGAAACTGGAAAAGTTCCTGTTCTAGAAGACAATCCACAACAGGGTTATGGACATCGTGGCGAGCAGCAGGTACATGTCGGTGGTTGCGAAGCCGGACCTTGTAAATGCGCTGCTGTAGAACTTGTGTGACGTCGGGCAATAGCGCTTGACAATATATGTGCCGATGTAATAGACTGCGGCACCAATGCCCATGCCAATGAGTGCACCGCAGAGGACATCGCTGGGATAGTGCATGGCAAGGTATATGCGGCTGATGCCTACAAGTGTTGCCCATACGTATAGGGATATGGTGGTAATCCTGTGACGGAAGATGAGGGAGAGATAGGTTGCTATGGCAAAGACGTTGGCTGCATGTGAGCTGGGAAAGCTGTAGCCGCCTCCCCTGCCTGCCACGACTCGCAGGCTATACATGATATCGGGTTCCAGGCTGGGACGCAGGCGCTGGAAATATGGCTTGATAAGCGTAGAGGTTATCTGGTCGGCAAAGAGTATGCACAGTGCTATGCCGAAAAGCATGGGGAGGGATTGTGAGATCTGGCGGTCCTTGGATATAATGTAAATGGTGACGAGCAGCATCAGCATCCATGTGGCGGTAGAGGACAGGGATATCATGATGTGATCCATGAACTTGTTGTCGCAGCCGTTGATGAGAAAGAGGATATATCGGTCCATCCTGGATGTGTGTTGTCGGTGTTAATGGCGGTCAGATTTCCTGGAATGTATTGCGCTGTATCCATCCGGACTTGCCGTCGGCAATACTTATCTCGACCCAGTCCTTCATGCTGTCGTCCTTGATCTCGACGCGTGTGCCCTGGTGTATGACGAAGAGGTCATTGCCTGTCTTCTCGGGGGTTGACTTGACGGTAACGGCCGGTTGCATAAGTATGCCTGCGCTGTGGTTTTGGCTATAGTGGCGCTCTGAGCAGGCACAGGAGTATGCCTATGATGGCTGAGAAGAAGCCTATCTTGCGCAGAATTATATTTTGACTCCACAGGTATATGCCTGTCATGAGCAATGTAAAGACAAACAGATATATTGCTGTATATGCCCATCCTGTTACCGACATGTAGCGTGTGAGGCTGTGCCAGGCGGATACGAAGAACATGCTATGAACAGGTGTTATGCGGTCTATTGTCTTGCCGCGTGCCATGGCGAGGTTGTGCTTGACATCTTCGTCCGAGGGATCCAGCTTAGCTGCACGTTCGAACCATAGTACGCTGTTGGGATAGTCTTCGAGACGGTAGTAGGTGCATGCAAGATTGTAGTAGATGCCCAGGCTCTGACCTTGCTTAGTGAGCTGAAGGTAGAGGTCCCGGGCCTGTTCGTATTTGCGTGCGGCGTATGCCGAATCGGCCTGTACCTTGATTTCCCCTGGGGTGGCTGCCAATGCTGTGCCGGCAGCTGCAAACAGGAATAATGCAAGCAGCAGTATTATATTACAGGTATGTTGTTTCTTCATCGTGTGTGTATCAGATGACATTTTCCATTTCGTTGATTGCCTCTATTGCAGAATGGTATATTGTATCCATCGTCTCGCCGGGATCACCGGGGGCAAAGCGTGCAAACTCGCACTGGGTAAGTACGTCGATGAACCGTGTGACGAGCTCCTCTCCCACCCCGCGCTGACGAAATGAGACAGCGACGTTTTCCTTGTTGAGTTCCTGGGTAGATATGTTAAGCTTGTCACCGGCATATCCGAGCAGTGCCCTGAGCACCTCGTCGTAGAATGCATTGGCGTCATTCCTGGCAAGGAGAACAGATGCCTGCTTGAGGCGCTTCTGTGCTGCACGTGAAGCACGGCGGCCTCGCTGGCGTGCTACATTGGCGTTGAGCTGTGTCCGACGGCGCAGGATAGCAAAGACTATGCCGAAGAGTGCAAGAATACCGATGTACGAGAGGATGTATGACAATGTTCCGAAATAGTCGTCCTTGTTTTCGGAGATGTCTGCATCGCCTGTCATGATATAGCGGATGTCGTTGCTGAGGACCTTGAGGTCTTCCTGTGAGGAGGTGCTGCGGTGCGTACCGCTTCCCTTGGCAACGTTCATTGTGTATTTGTCGGTCTTGAGTGTTACGTACCGGCCTGCCTCGGGGTCGAAATAGACGAAATGCATAGGCTGTATCTCGTACTTGCCTTCGTGACGAGGTACGATGATATAGTCAAAGGCTATGTTTCCTTCGTTGCCCTTGGCGCTGATATGTGTCTGATCGTCTATCTTGGGATCATAGGCCTCGAAATCTGCGGGGAACTTGGATTTTGGGGCGCTGATGAGCTTCATGTTGCCGCTGCCGGAAACGACAAGGCGGTATGTTGATGCGTCGTTTGCCTTGATGTCGGTGGGACTGAGGCTGGACGATATGGTATAGTGTCCTACTGCTCCGGAAAAATCATCGGGCTTTGGTGTCGGCAGGGACTTGACGTCTATATTCAGTGCGGGGGTTGCTATGGTCTTGACGACAACATGGGCAAGACCGCCTCCATTGAAAAATTCGTCTATAAGGTCCATTGACGGGTTTATGGTTTCGCACTCGGCATCGAAATTGACGCTGGGGATGTGCAAATGGCCGCTTTTCTGGGGAATGAGGATGTATTTGCGCCATACGGCGGTCAGATAGCGACGGCCGTTGTATGTCTCGGCGGACAGTGAGAGCTGCGGCTTGTTTTCCAGTTCCTGGCAGTGGAAACCGTCCATTTCAGGCATCTTGCCTGTAATGTTGCGGAGATGTACGGCCGAATAGATCTTGTATGTGAGGACGATGGCTTCCTGCTCGTAGACATTGCGCTTGTTTACCTCGGCAGTAATGAAGAGGTCGTCCTTGCTGATATGGCCTGATGAGGCTGCACGGGACGGCGCTGAGGGCTGGGATGCAGAGGGTGAGTTGCCGGGACCTGTATTGCCGCTGCCCTGGGTTACAGTGACCTCGGCAGACTTGCTCCTGCAGTTCTTGCCTTTGGTGCGGATTGTGATGGCGGGTATGTGAAACTTACCTGTCTGCCTTGCCACAAGGGTGATGGAGACGTATGTCACCTCGCGCTGTGTGGCACGGCCGTTGATATAGCTGTACTCGGAACTGGAACTTACGCTGGGTCCGTATATTATGTCAAAGCCCGGGAAATCGCCAAGGCTTATATCCTCGACGGATGAGACCTCGATGGTATATACGACCTGAATCTTCTCGCCTACGGTACAGCGGCTGGGGGCATCCAACTTGACTGTCTGTGCATATATGGCTGCACCGAGGAGCGATAGTACGAGGAATATGTATAATCTGCGGAACTTCATATATTACCACTGTTTATGCAGGTGACGCTCGGGTCTGTTCTGCTGGGAACGCTGGACTTTCTGCTGGGTGTTCTTCTCGTTTTGCATTACTGCCTTGAGAAGCTGCTCGGCATTTTCCCTGGACATCTGGTCGGGACGCGGCCTGGGCTTCTGGTCCTCGGGGTTCTGCTTGTCCTTGTCCTGCTTGGGCTGCTGTTGCTTCTGCCGGTCCTTCTGGTTCTTATCCTGCTGTTGCTGCTTGTTGTCCTTGTCCTGTTTCTGCTGGTCATGCTGGGGAGGATTCTTCTTGAGCATGTACATTGCCATGAGGTAGTTGTAACGTGACTCGTTGTTGTCCGGATCACGGCGCAGGCATTCGCGATAGGCTGCAACGGCCTTGTCGTACTGCTTGTCAAGATAGAGGATAAGCCCCATGTTGTGGAATATGTCCGAGAGGCGCTTGGGGTCTTTCTCCAGGCGTGCCGCCTTCTGGAATTCGTTGATTGCCTCCTGGGGATTGCCCTTGCGAAGCTGTGCACATGCGAGATTGTAGTGTGCTATGGGGTTGTTGGGATTATGGTCGACGGCCTTGCGGTACTGGATAATGGCCTTCTCGGACTGTTTCTGTATTTCAACGGTGTCCCGCATCAGACGATTGCCGCGGCGTATGTAGTCACGGTCGTTCTGTGCACTGGTTGTGAGTGCATAAATGCATAGGGATAGTATGATGAGACAGATTCTGTTCATTATTTGCTGAAGAATGTAAATCGCTGCAGGACGTGGTTCTCACGTTCCATAATGAATATGTCTATAATCAGGAAGATGAGTCCCAGGAGGATAAGTCCCTGGTATTGTTCGTCGTACTCGTTATATACCTGTGATTCGAATGATGTACGGGAGAGGTTGGATATGTAGGCATCAAGCTTTTCCTGTGCCGAGCTGCTGTTGTCGACGTATATGTAGTTGCCGTTGCCTGCCTGTGCTATCTCTCGGCACATGTCCTCGTTAAGGCGGCTGATGACGGTCTCGCCGTTCTCGTCGGTCATGTAGTCGTGGGTGCCTGCTATGGGGACAGGTGCGCCATCGGGGCTTCCTATGCCGAGCATGTAGATGCGTATGCCTGCCTTGGCTGCATTCCTGGCGGCCTCGACTGCCTGACCTTCGTTATCCTCGCCGTCGGTGATGATGAATATAGCGCGTGAGGCTCCGTTGGATGAGGTGAAGCTTTTCTGTGCAAGGTCTATGGCTGTAGCTATGTCTGTTCCCTGTACGGATATCATGGATGGCGAGATGGTCTCGAGGAACATCTTGGCCGAGACATAGTCATTGGTTATGGGCAGCTGGGTGAATGCCTGGCCTGCGAAGACGATGAGACCGACCTTGTCGTCCTTCATGTTGTCAACAATATTGCTGATAAGCATCTTGGACTTCTCCAAACGGCTGGGGGTAACGTCGCGGGCAAGCATGCTGTTGCTGATGTCCAATGCTATTACTGCTTCTATTCCCTTGCGTTCGTGTGTCTGTACGGATGAGCCGAACTGTGGTCGTGCCATAGCGAGAATCATGCAGGCTGTTGCTGCGAGAAAAAGCCAGAACTTGATTTCCTGACGCAGTCGGGACACGTCTGTCATGAGAAGACGTACGAGTTCCTTGTCGCCATACTTGCGCAGACGCGAACGCCTGATGTAGTTCCAGGCATAGTGCAGCAGTACTGTTACGGGGAGCAACAGCAGGAGGTATAGGTATATGGGACTTTCGAACCTGAACATTCTTTTACGGAATTCGTTTCAAAATCGTTGCTCGCAGCAGTATCTCGACGAGCGAGGCTATGACTGCTATGATTGCGAATATCTGATATGCTTCGTAGCGTTTGGAATATTTCTTGACACTGAGCTTGGTCTTCTCGAGCTTGTCTATCTCCTTGTATACCTGATGCAGGCGCTGGGTATTGGTGGCACGGTATGCGTCACCGCCTGTATTGGCTGCAATTTGGGAGAGTGTCTTGGTGTCTATCTCGACGGGGATGTTGATGTACTCACGGCGGCCTCCTACTATCATGGGGTATGGTGCAGTTCCGTTGGTTCCGACGGCAACTGTATATACGCGTATGCCAAAACTTTTGGCAATGTCTGCTGCCATATTTGGACTGATGTCTCCCCTGTTATTGGTTCCGTC
>OMQX01000122.1:4599-8982 GCA_900313335.1 uncultured Prevotellaceae bacterium | reverse complement strand
CGGGCATATTGTACCATCTGCGCGGTCTGTTTGAGATCTATGTCTCCGTCGGGGGTGAGTGCTCCGATGACTATGCCGTCGGCTCCGAGCTGCAGTGCCGCAGTGATATCTGCACGCATCTGGTCCAGTTCCTCTGGGGTATAGACGAAATTGCCTGCACGGGGCCTTATGAGGACGTGCAAGCGGACACCTGCGGGATGGCAGAGGGCTATTGCCTGGCTTATCGTCTGTGGGTCGGGGGTCATGCCGTCCTGCTCGAGGTCACGGCAGAGCTCGACGCGCTGTGCTCCGCCTTGTATGGCTGCACGGACGCTTGGGATATTTTCGCAGCATACTTCCAGTATCATGTTATTGGGCGCATTGTATCGAGGTTGCACTTGCATTTTTCTCGCTGTCATCGAGGTGGAGGTCGCTACGGACGCTCCTGTCGCTCTTGCGGAAGATGACGGGAACGGTGGTGGTCCGGTCTGCGGGGAGTGTGAACATGACGCTGTGTGTAAGGACGTCTCCGCCTGCAAGGCGTGTGCCTGTGGTGAGGAGGTAGTCTCCGGCAGGAAGCTGGAGTCCCTCGCGGAACTTGTGTGTGACGGTAGGGTCGTCGTCGGCATAGTCCAGGGACATCGGGCGGCCGTCTACCATGCGGGAGACGGTGTAGCCGTGATAGTACATTACGTCGGCAGGCACGTCCAGCTTCAGGGTTCCCATTGGGGGCAATGCTGTTCCTTCCGTTGCAAGCGACAATCCCTGGACGACTGCCTTGCCTACAGGGTTAAGCTCTGCCTTGAGACCGAGTGCACGGGCACCGGCAACGGTGAAGAGCTCGCGGCTGGTGGAATCGCAGCGGCGGTTGCGGTATATGCCGGTGACGGACATTGCGAGTCCCTTGGGATTGTCTGTATCGTCGACGGTGATATTTTTCTCTACCCATGATATCCATTCGGCAGCTGTCATAGGTCTGAAATTCTTCTGCATGAATGCAACGTAGGGGCGAAGGGGCTCTGTGGAGACGCGCACTCCCCCACTCTGCAGTCCTGCCAGGGGCATGAGGCAGGCGTCACGAAGGACTTCCATTGTTACATCGCGGAGGTCTTTTTCGCTCAGGCCCTTTATAACCAAGCCGGTGTTGGGGTGTCCTGACTTCAGGAACGTGTCGATTACGCGCCAGTTGCTCCTGGCTTGCCTGAGCAGCTGGTTATCACCGGCATAGAAGGTCTTCTGCTGATATGCGGTGCGAATCCTGTCCTCGTCCATCAGCCGGCGTCCGTTCTCGCTGACGGTGTCAACGACAGAGCGGTCGGGTTCCTGGAGATGGGTGCTGGGTACGTGCCAGTCGTATTCCTCGGTCCATGAGGAGCCTGAGGCGTAACATGGCACTATGGTCATCCGGGTGGTATAGGCATCTGCCTTCTTTACGCCGTACCTGCCATTCTTGCTGACCCATACCTGCAGGTCGCCGTAGCCTGTCGTAAACTGGGCTTTGCCCTGGTCGTCGGTAACGGCGGTGTGCAAGGGGTAGAACTCGGAATAGTTATAGAGGCGGAAGTCTACCGTTGCTCCGCTGACGGGGTTGCCGGCATTGTCTACGACGTGGACCTTGAGGGTCTTGGTTGGTGCATAGGTGCTGGTGGTTTGTATCTCGTTGCCTTCCTGGTCGTAAGTACGGACGAGCATGGCGCGACTTGCTGCCCAGTTGAACCAGCCGCGGTCAAGTGTTGCCTCGGGCTCGCAGGCGCCCATGAAATGCCAGGAGCCTGTACGGGCCGGGCCTGAGTTGCAGATCCAGACCTCGACCCATGCATGATTGTCATCCGTATGTGCCCAGCGCGGGCAGTAGACCTGCCTGGCAGGAATGCCTACCGAACGCAGTGCTGCTACGGTAAAGGTGCTTTCCTCGCCGCATCGTCCTATGGCATTTGCCATGGTGGCAAGGGGTGAGGAGGTGCGTGCGTCGCTGGGACGGTAGCTGACGTGCTCGTGACACCAGTGATTGACCTCGAGGGCTGCCTGCTGCATAGTGAGGCCCTTGAGACGTGGAGCCAGCTGGCGGTATATGACCTCGCGTGCATTGTCGAGGGATTCATTGTTGACGCGTACGGGGAGTACAAAATGGAGGAATTCCCAGCGAGGAACGCTGTCTCCCCATGACATTTCCCTGCGGGCACGGATAGCGAGCCGGGCTTGTTCCCTCCAGTAGCTGAGGGGATAGTCTACGCTGTCGGGAAGGGACATGTTGCTGTACAGGAAATCTATGCACTCTGCCGTAGAGGGGGTGTAGCGGACTGTGTTCTGAGCGCTGACAGCAACTGTCAGCAGCAGGGCAAGTGGCAGTATTGCGGTTATCCTCATTTGTCTGAATAGTTGGTTACGCGTTCCAGGGTTACGGGCTGGGTAATCCAATGGAATGCGGGATAGTCGTTGTTGCGGATTACGCGGTTGTTGCGGAACAGGAGTCCGTCCACGCTCTTGGCATAAAGCAGGGGATTATCGAATGTCTCGAAGACATTGTCGGTAATACGTATAGCGTACTTGTTGCCTGCAAGGGGACCTCCGTGGAAATATTCCTTCTGTCTGTCCAGCTCGGGTATCTCGGGGTAGATGCTGATGACGGCATTGGTAAACTGGAAGGGGCTGGTGAGGGCATTGAGGAAGCGGTTCTTGCGGATGAGGACATCCCGGCATGCGCCTGTCTCGTACCATCCGTTGCAGTCGCCGCAAAGCAGTATGGCGGTACCGCTGGTATGGTCGAAGAAATTGTTCTCGCATACGACCTTGCGAGGTGTGGAGAACAGGGAACCGCGTGCACGGTTGTTGCGTATGGTATTGTGTGTAAAGTATACGGATGGCGTCCAGGTGAGGTTCTCTATGCCGTAGGCTCCGTCGGGGGTGACCTCGGCAGGCAAGGTATGGTCGAACCGTATAATCATCTCCTTCTGACCGAAGAGGTTGTCCGTGCCGTCCTGAAGATTGCTGATGCTGCTGACATGCAGGGGACCGCAGTCGAGTTTCTCCATAGTGCGGCTGCGGACTATGGATACCTGGTCACCGGCATAGCCCCAGTCGAATCCCCATGACTGCCCGTGCTGATAGGCGCAGCGCAGGGTAGTGTCGTTGATGCGCTCGAGGACCTTGACGTATGTCCCGTGTACATTGATGGCATCATCCATCATGTGCTCGTACAGGCCGTTACGGCTGATAATGCTTCCCTTGCAACCGCTGAAATGGGTCGCATCTGCCTGACTGGTGAAATAACGGGGGTCGTCTGCTCCGCGCAACGATACGCAGAAGCGGTCGAGTGTGATGTTCTCGCATAGCTGGGCGACAAGTGCCATGCCGTCGGCATAGTGTACCTGGGTGTTGATTATCCTGGTATCCTTGTTCCCGGCGAGGAATATGCCCGGAGTGGGACGTGACCAGTCGCGCAGTGCCAGGATATTGCCGACACCGAGGCGCTCGTTGTGCCATCCTTCCATCAGGAAGGTGTCGGGACCTGTCTGCCTGGCTTTCTGCGGCCACAGGACGACGTCGCTGGTCCTGTAGACGATGTGCCGGGTATCCTTGTCAAATGCTATGGCTGCCTGTGGGGTGCAGACCCATTGTGCGCCATGTCCCTCGTCACAGAAATGCTGCAGACGGCCGTCGGGACTGACGCGTGCATTCATCCACGGTGCTGTCTTTAGGACTGTACCCTGGGGTGTAATTCTTACGATCTCGGCCTGTCCGATGTGGGGTGTCCTGAAATCGATGTGCAGGTTCTTCAGGGTTATGCGACGGGAATTCTGTATGACGACGGGGATCATTGTGCCGTGGCACATAATGTCGGCTCCGCTGCCGTCAATAGTGACGTCGTGCATACCGTCCACAAGGACGGCGATGCTTTTGGGATTGTCCTGATCGTGATTACTGACGTAGAGTTCTTTCCTGACTGCCCCTTCGGGATAGAAATCGTAGCATCCCTTGTCCAGGACAAGGACTGCGCAGTCGCCTGCCTTCTGTGCAGAGCGGATGGCATCCAGTGCCTTGCGGAATGCGGGGCCCATATCGGTGCCCTGATCGGGGACAATGCCAAACTGCGAAGCGCTGTACTTGAGCTTACGGGCCTGAACCGCAGGATTCATAATTAACGAGAACAGGCACAGAAGAAGTATCCTTTTCATATTCTAAATGCATTATTACTGCGCAAATATAGCAAATCCTGTGGATTTTTGTTATTTTTGTTACGCAAATATGAATCCTGCTGCTATGAAAAAGGTGTGTTTGTCCCTACTGATTGTCGTCGCAATGATGGCAGTTGCATGTAAACCGGGTTTCCAGACCGGTTTTGTCCGTGTACAGGACGGTGCTTTCCACCGCAACGGCGGTGTATACCAGTACAACGGGACGAAC
>OMQX01000122.1:0-4506 GCA_900313335.1 uncultured Prevotellaceae bacterium | reverse complement strand
GAAAGGCTGTGTCGTGAGCTGGATACGCTGTGTGCCCGTGGAATAATGAACATACGGGCATTGGCAGGGGGCAGTGAGGGTGTCCAGGACAAGCCGTCACACACATGGCCAGTGCTGCAGCCGGAAGCAGGCGTGTATAATGATACTATTCTGGAGGGACTGGACTTCTTTGTTGCCGAACTGGAGAAACGCGGAATGACGTGCGTACTGTACCTGAACAACTCGTGGGACTGGAGCGGCGGTTTCGGTACTTATCTGGAATGGGCCGGTGCCGGTGATGCTCCTGACGGCAGCAAGGACTGGGATGCCTTCCAGAAATATCACAGCAACTTTACGCGTAACAGAAGGGCGATGGAACTGGCTGCAAACCATACGCGCTTCATGGTTTCGCGAACCAACTCCATTACGGGCAAGCCGTATAGCGAGAGTCCTGCCATAATGGCATGGGAGATCTGTAATGAGCCAAGGCCATTCACCCAGTACAGCGGTATTTCGGAGGATGAGAAGCTGCTGGTATGGGATTCGTTTGCGGAATGGATCGGGGCGCAGGCTAGGCTTATAAAGTCCATTGACAGGAACCATCTGGTAACGACTGGAAGCGAGGGGTTCTACGGGTGTGCACAGGACAGCGGGCTGCTGGTAAGGATTCACAGCTTCCCGGAGATTGACTATTGCTGTATTCACTGCTGGCCCAACAACTGGGGATGGTGCGGACCGGCAATTGCCGAGACGGCGAACTGCAAGGAGCGTAACGGAGTGTCGGCTCCACAGGATATGCTGGAGAATGCCATACGGAGGTCGGAGTGGTACATAGACATGAACATGCGTATCCTGTCGGTACTGGGTAAGCCTGTGGTGCTGGAGGAATACGGGTATCCGCGTGACAACTATGAGATAAGACCGGGCTCACCTGTAACTGCCAGGAAGCGCTATTACGATTATATAGCCACATGGATCGGGAATACCGAAACGACGGGATCGAAGAAGGCGAAACTGGCAGGAGCCAATTTCTGGGGATGGGGAGGTGAGGCTGTTCCCATTGCTGACCGCTGGCATAAGTGGGCCCCGTATACAGCAGACCCCGCTCAGGAGGAGCAGGGCCTGTATTCGGTATTTGTCATCGACAGGATGAACTAGAACTGTTCGAGATATGCTATGCGTTTCTCGATGGGAGGATGTGTACTGAACATTCCGTCCAACATTGACGATATACCTTGGGAGGCATAGGGCGGACGCACAATGAACAGTTGTGCCACATCCTGGCGTTCTACATTGGCAAGGGCCGGATTGCCGCTGATCTTGCGCAATGCGCTGGCAAGGGCTAGCGGGTCGCCGCATAGCTCGGCTCCCCCTGCATCTGCCATGTATTCGCGCTTGCGTGAGATGGCAAAGCGTGTAAGCAGCACAAACAGGTATCCGATGGCTGCCAGTGCGATGGCTACGACCATGGCAATGAGTACGCCTGCTCCATTCTTGCCGTTATTATCCCTGCGGCGGTTGCCTCCACCCCAGATGAGGTGGTTCCACAACATGCGTGTCGTGAGGTTGAGGACAAAGGCCATTATGCCGACAAAGATGATGCTGACGATGAGCAGTCGTGTGTCCTTGTTGCGGATATGGGTCAGCTCGTGTGCAATGACGCCTTCCAGTTCCTTGTCATTGAGGCAGTCGCAGAGACCGGTGGTAACTGTGACGGTGTAGCTGTTACGGTCTATGCCGCTTGCGAAGGCATTGAGCTCGGGAGTGTCAATGACATTGACCTTGGGCATATCCATGCCGCATGTCATCGTGAGGTTCTCGACGATATTGTATACACGGGGATTCTCGCGGCGTTCCAACGGGCGTGCACCTGTTGCATGACGTATGATGCTGGTATTGGTAAAGTATGCAATAATGAACCATATCGTAACAATACCTGCAATCCACGGCAACGTCTGCAAGGCCATATATGTCACGAATTCCAAGTGTGAGTCGGCAATATAGACCATTCCCCGGCCGGGGACATTGGCATAGTCATACCCTCCCAGGAAATCCAGAATGAAGAAGAAGAGCCATACAAGGCCAACGATAATGAGGGGGAAACAGAGCAGGAGCAACAGACTCTTGATGTTGTTGCCGACCTGCTGTGAATATATTCCTACATATTTCATTTAGAACTGTATTTCCGGAGCCTTCTCTATTGTAGCGCGCTCTGTCTGCGGAATCTCGAACATAGGTTCGGTGTGGAAACCGAACATTCCTGCAATGATATTGGCAGGGAAGCTCTGAACGCCTACGTTGAGTTCCTTTGTAGCGCTGTTGAAGAAACGGCGGGTTGCACTCAGTTTGTTCTCGACATCTGCTATCTCGGACTGAAGCTGCTGGAAGTTGGCATTAGCCTTCAGCTCGGGATAAGCCTCGACGCTGACCTTGAGGCCTGCCAAAGCGGCAGACAGGGCATTCTCGGCCTGTACCTTGTCATTGATACTGGTTGCACTCATAGCGGCAGTACGTGCACGGGTCACCTCCTCGAGAAGGGTTTTCTCGTGTGTGGCATAACCCTTGACGGTTGCTACGAGCTGCGGAATCATGTCGTGACGCTGCTTGAGCTGAACGTCGATGTTTGCGAATGCATTCTCGCGATTGTTTCTGAGACGGACCAATGAATTGTAAAGTCCTACTACGTACAGAAGTATAACCAATACTACTGCACCGATAATTAATACTGTCATCATACTCTCTATTTATTTTGGTTAATGGTTAATGGTTAGCGGTTAATGGTTAGCGATATGGGTCAGTCACCATATGCCTTGATTACGAGTTCGCCAAACAGGCCGTTGGCCCATGAGAACCAGGAGCGGGTATAGTTCCGTGGATCGACGGGGTCAAAACTTTCGTGCATGAAGCATGTTCCGCCGTCTGTTTCCATCAGGTACTGGATGCACTGGCGCTGTTCGTCGCGGCTGGCAGATGTAAGGCCCTTCATGATTATGGACATGGGCCAGACCTTGTTGAGGCCGGTGTGCTGGGAGCCTATGCCGCGTACTCCTGACTTGAGTCCCTGAAGACCTGCACCGAAGAAATAGGGATTGCTGTCACTCCATATCATACGGCGTGTGTTCTGGTAGACGGAATCCCCGGCACTGACCAGATCGGGGCACAGATACGGAAGGGACAACAGGGAGGGGACATTGGCATCGTCCATGAGAAGCATGCTTCCGAAGCCGTCTATCTCGAAGGCGTATACATTGCCGAACTGTCCGGTATGCACGACTGCATATTTTCTGATTGCCGAGCGTATCTCGTCTGCCATGACAAGACATTGTCTCTTGAGCGCGTCAATATAAGGTGTCTTGCCTGTGGTATTGCAGAGCCTGGTATGGCCGAGCATCTCGGATGCCTTCCTGAGCACGTCCTCGGCAAAGAAATTGCTGGGGATGAGGAACGGGAAGATACAGCTGTCGTCCGAAGGGCGGAACATGCTGGCAATCAGTCCGCAGGGGCGTAGGGGATGCCCCTTGCCGTAATTGCTTGTGGTATCGTGCTGAGCTTGTGTCTTGCGCCCGAAACTATAGCTGGTCTCCTGGGATCCGTCCTTGCGCTGCTGTTCGGTGAATACGGACAGGATGTTGGACATTGCCTGCAGCCACAAGTCGTCAAAGATTGAATCATCACCTGTCTGCTTCCAGTATTCGTATGCAAGGCGCAGGGGGTAGCAGAGCGAGTCGATTTCGTACTTGCGCTCGTGAATGCCCGGTTTCATCGCGGTATAGTCGTGCTGCCACTCGGACGTATCGGTCAGGTTGCGCAGGAATGCATTGGCATAGGGGTCACGGCAGATAAACTCAAACTGCTGACGGATAACGCCCCGTATCATCTTCTGCAGTTCCTTGTCTTCCCGGATGAACGGCATATAGGTCCATACCTGGGCACCGCTGTCGCGTAACCACATGGCGTTTATGTCTCCGGTAATGACAAAGGTAAAATCCTCCTCACTGCCATTGACGCTGTTTTTGCCTTTGTAACGGCTGACGGTTGTGTCCAGGGTATTGGGGAAGCAGTTCTGGAACATGTACCATAGCTTGGGATTCACAGCCATCAGTACCTTCTGCATGGACTGTATCTTTTTCTCTACGGCCTTGCTGCGGAAACAGCGTTTCTCAACAGCCGGACGATGATCCATAATGGCATCGTTTTCTGCAATGACTGTAGAAAAGGCTGATAGCGATATGCTGAATATGAGAAGAAATACCGATACCTGTTTCATAGCTGATATACAGATCTAATTACATAGTTCTACCTCGAGGGTACCTCCATTGACTATATCCCGGTGATTCAGGACAGTGCCCTTGAAAGGCCTGCCGTTCAGTATCCACCGTTTTGCGTAGATACCTGTACCACGGGTCTTGATGACGAAGGTCTTGCCGTCACCGACGTTCAGGACGGCTTTCTTCACTGCAGGTGTGCAGAGCTGATATCTGCCTCCGCATGGTTCGACCTGATAAAGGCCTAGGCTTGCCATCACGT
>OMQX01000124.1 GCA_900313335.1 uncultured Prevotellaceae bacterium | reverse complement strand
ATCATACGCAGCAAACGCACATCGTCACTGCCGATAGGACCCGACAACCTTAGCGATGTCACGCTCTGCTGTTCCTCCTCCGACAGCATCCGACGCAGGGTATTAGCCTTTGCCAGATGCACCTCCCTTGCAATGTCATTGCGCTGCGGTTCTATTCCATACACTATACTGGAAAGTATTTCCGTAGCATTGCCATTCTTTCCTATGTTAAGCATATAATACCCGTTACCTCTGCCATTCCAGCCAAGATTATAATGTAAGTAATCATCCTCGTAACCGTCGCATACGAAAGCATGAGAAGCCGTTGATATAATACAAGGCCGGCCGCCGTCCAGTTCGCTGCGTAGAATACTGTCAACCTTATTTGCCGGAGTAGCCCCTATCTGAGTGACTGTCATACGTCCCGAATATTTCAGGTTATTGACAAACAGATGCTTTATCTCAAAAAGATTCTTTCCTAAACTCTTCTGTTTGATATTCGGGTCGGTTGACAGTGAAAGCATACCCAACGTCCTGGCCAGATCATCTGCCTCGACGGTATCCCTACTGGTATATATATCCCTGTATTTAGCCCACTGAGGCTGAAAATTTGCAAACTTGTAATTGAACACCTTAGAATAACGCGGTTCAATAAATACATCCGAAACACCACAATCAGGCCACTTATAGTAGTTCATTACCATTGCCATAGACAAAGGCACACATCCTATAACTATACGATTGTCACCATAATGAGGCGAATGCATGTTATAAGGATGACGCTGTCCCCAACGAAGCCCACCTAACAACGGAGCTACAGCACCATGCCGTGACATAACCGTTTCACGCGTTTCTGCCGATTTTCGCAACGAAGCAATCTGCTTTTGGAAACCCTCAAGCAAAACCCTTTTGTTTGCATTATCGAGGTATGTAAAAGTCCCATCCGCACTATATGCCAAAACAGGACGGTGCAAAAACCGCCATACATCGGCACGAGCCACAACACAGAACCCTGGCTTGTTATTTTTGTTTGCAAACACCAGCAGTGACTCATTCTCATATTCAACATAGAAATCCGGTTTTTCATATCCCTTCTTGTCAAACCACATCATGGCACTCTCCAATTCCATACTGTTATCCGACAGCCCCAAGATTCCCGGGACAGGCAACTGTCCCCATGCTACAGGGCACCATAACAACAGCAATATAATCCAAACAATCACCCTATGCTTCATAATCTTTAAGATATTACAGGTATTTTCGTACAATTTCCTCCGTTCTGTCCCAAAGTTCCTGCATCTGCCTGTGGTGGAAATACTTCTCACCGACATCCAGGATGCGGTTCGAACGGTTGTAAGTTCCCGTCTGACCCGCCTTGTCCTCGTCCAGCAAAAGCCGGATGGCAGTATCCGCACCCTTACGCGGAGTGTATATTACGGGGCGGAAGAATATGTCAGCCAGAAAATCCACCACTGGGATATGCATGCGGATAATGTTCGTCGAAACCATCCAGGGATCAGCAGCATTCACCGTTATTCCACTGCCCTTCAGGAGCTTGGCAAGCTGGAAAGTGAACAGCGTTATAGCCAGTTTCGTGTTGCAATAAATGTGAATACGATGGAACCCCCTCTTGCGACCGCGAGTAAAGAACTCCGGGAAATCCAGGCGCCCCATCCAATAAGTCAGCGAAGCCATATTCACTATACGGCTCCCCTCGCCCATCAACGGCAGTAACAGACGCGTCAGCAAGTAAGGACCCACATAGTTCACACTTACCGTATGCTCGATATTGTCCGGCGTCAGATGGAAACCCGTCTGTATCGTCCCCGCATTGTTCATCAGCAGGTCCACACGGTCGAAACGAGCCTTTATCTCGTCAGCAAAGCGCCTGACATCACTCAAGTCCGCCAGCTCTATACCAATTATCTCTACATTCGCATTGCCCGTTTCACGTATAATCTCCTGTCTCCTCGCCTCCGCCTCCGCCGGATGGTGGCAAGCCATTACAGTATAATACCCCTTTGCCGCTACAGCCTTCGCCTCTTCGAAGCCCATACCGGTACCGGCACCGGTTATTATTGCAACCCTACCGGCAATTTTGCTGCCGCTCAATTCGTTCGATTTCATTTACGATATCTTTTGGTAAAGGTTCGTTCAGATGCTGATGACAAGCCATCTCCAAAGTGTACATCCTACCTATGCAGTAGTTACTGTGTCTGCAGCCGCAACGATGATGCGGGTCATCCTTCAGACGGTTAACAAAATCAGGTTCGTTTAGCAGGCTGCGTGCCATCTGCACAGCCTCAAAGCCGTGACCAAGCACCTCGCTTATCTTGTCACCTGCCACCAAACCGCCAACATATATGAATTTCATGTCAGGCAAAGCCTCGCGGAACTTCAGCGCATCCTCCAGGAAGAAAGCCTCCTCGTATGCAACAGGCCTTGTCATGATGTTGCGCACAATCGGCTTGCACGAACGGATGCTATACTTCAACCAAGGCTTGTCCATATAATGCGTCATCGTCGTCAGAGGCAGCTCGCCGCGCATCACATACATCGGTGTTGCACTCACCAAACCACCGCTCAGTACAATAGCATGCACACCCATTTCCTGCAAGCGACGCGCAACAGGTATACTATGCTCCTCCAGCGAAATACCCCTCTCCAATCCATCCCGCATGTTCATCTTGCAAACCACAGCCATATCATTCCCCGCAGCCCTCATCACCTCCTCCATACATAGCGACATGAAGCGCATACGATTCTCCAGCGAACCTCCGTATTCGTCCCTGCGATGATTGAAATAAGGATTCAGAAACTGGTCAATCAGATAGCCATGACCACAATGAATCTCCACCTCGTCAAAACCAGCCTCACGAGCCAAGTTAACCGCCTCACCAAACTTCCTTGCCAACACAGGCAACTCGTCCCTGCGCAAACCACGCACTATTGTAGGGCTGTACAGGTTGAAACCCGTGCTTGCACTCACAGGAATACAGCCACATATATTCTTGTGACTCATATTACCGCAATGCCCCAGCTGTATACCCGCAGCAGCACCCTCCTTGTGAATCCCGTCCGTCAGGCGTCGAAGCCCGGGAACAATCTCACGCTTCATCACCAGCTGGCGGTCAAAGCTCAAGCCACTCTCCGTCACAGCAGCGTATGCAACCGTCGTCATACCCACACCACCACGAGCCACACTCGTATGGTAATCATACAACATCTGGCTCGGCACATGCCCCGGACACATACTCTCGAAAGCCGCACTCCTTATCGTACGGTTCCTCAACGTCAACGGCCCTATGTGAGCACTTTCAAATATTCTATTCATTAATCAGGCGAATTATGATTAGTAAACGAATGGTATTATCCTTTTGCGACCGGCAAGAGCCCCCTCGCCAAACTCCACCCTGTACTTATTATATATTGCGTGCGCGCGAGGCACCAGGTTAGCAGCCGTCCACCACACAAACACCCAGGCAGCAGGCGAACCCGCAACAATAGCAAAACCCGTCCACTCTATTAACTCACCCAGATAGTTTGCCGACGTCACATAACGGTACATACCACCCCCGGGCAGATAATGGCGCGTATCCCCAGGTTTGCGAAGATGACGAATTACATGATCCGAATGCAGGTTCATGGCCATTCCCACAAAGAACACAACCAATCCTACAATCGACGTACCATGCGTCAGGTAGCTCCAACCCTCCTGATACCCCTCCACGGGAAACCAGAACAAAGCCCCACCCTGCATGATACCGTTGATGATGTTGAAAGACATCCCCGACAACATTATTGTTACAGGCATCCTGCTACGCCCCGTCATCAACAAAGGGAAAACAAAGCTCCGCTGGAAATAATGCAACAGGAACAAGCCAAGCAACACCACCTGCGGAGCAGCCACAGGACAACCGCCCCCATACCATACAGCCAGCATCGTCAGGAATGCCGGCGCCTCCATCAGCACCCAAGCCACCCTGTTGTCTATACTCCATCCCCACTGCTTCGTACGGAACTGACCATACCCAGCCGTAACGAAATACAAACAGACAAAAACCACGACACCCAACCCGGTCATGGTATATAACAAGCCATTGAAACAATCCATATAACACATAAGACACGACAAATTTACAAAAAAATGAAATCATCCCTTTGCTATTTTTTACAAAAAATAGTAATTTTACGCGTCATTTGATTAAAAATTTAACAAAATACTAAACACAATGAAACACAGATTACTTAACAAACTTTTGACCCTCACCCTATTTATACTGGGGGGGGCACTTTTTAGCCCAGCGTGGGCGGATGATCCCATCACTCTTTTCCACGAAACCTTTGGAAATAATACAGGAAGTGCCAGAACATGGAGTGATTCATATAGTGTAAAGTCTGGTGTCCCTTCTGTATATTCAGGGATAACAAGCTATACAGTAAGCAATGTTAAACAAGGAAAAAATAATA
>OMQX01000125.1 GCA_900313335.1 uncultured Prevotellaceae bacterium | reverse complement strand
GACCTCGGCATTCAATGCATTCCTGAAAACGCTTGAGGAACCGCCACACTATGTAATCTTCATCCTGGCAACAACCGAGAAGCACAAGATATTGCCTACCATCCTGTCTCGCTGCCAGGTTTATGATTTCAACCGCATAACACTTACCGACACATTAAACCACCTCAAGGAGGTAGCACAGAAGGAGGGCTATACTGCGGATGATGCAGCCCTGCAGCTGATTGCCGAGAAGGCAGACGGCGGTATGCGTGATGCCCTCAGCATCTTCGACCAGATGATTGCATTCACCAACGGCAACCTCAACTACGAAACGGTATGCCAGAGCCTGAATGTACTTTCGACCGAATACTATTTCCGTATTGTAGACCTTTTCCTGGAAAACAATACCGAAGCATGCATGCTGTTGCTTAACGAAATCATACAAAAGGGCTTTGACCCGGGTAACTTTATTGCAGGATTGGCAAGCCACATGCGCCAGCTGCTAGTCGCAAGAGACAAAAGCACACTGCCGCTCCTGGAATGTAGCCAGCAAACACGTGAACGATATAGCGCACAGACGAAGAAATGCAGCTTCAAGTTCATATACCGCGTAATCAAGCTTGCCAACGACTGCGACCAGGCATACCGCCAAAGTCACAACAAGCGCCTGCAGGTTGAAATCTGCCTAATACAATGCGCACAGATAACACAGGGAGAAGATGAACCTGGCTCGGGGCGTAGCCCCAGGCATATATTAAAACCCATATTCAATACCAAGGTGCAGGCTCAGCCGGCACCTCAGGTCAGTGTTCCCGCGCCCAAGTTCCAGAAGAGTTCTCCAAAACTGACAACCCTGAAGATGTCCAATCTTGGTCCAAGCATGCGCAAGACCAATGATGCAGACACGCCAAAGGCCAAAGCAGATATACAGGAACCCGTCAATCAGGAACTTGACAGCCCATACACCGAGAACGACGTAATATTCCAGTGGAATAAGATGATAAATGCAATGCCGCATGAACAAAAGGCAATGCAAATACGTATGCGTAACATGACTCCCGCCCGGATAGACGAGAACATCTATCAGATAACAGCCAATAATGCACAGATTGCCCAAAACCTGAACAATATGATGGCAAGCATACTGGCAGCCATACGTACCGGATTAAAGAACAATAAGTTCCAGCTCAACGTGCGCGTTGCCGAGGCTGAGGAAATAAAACATTTCATTTCCAAGCCGGAAATGTTCAAGTCGCTCCTTGCACAAAACAGCGGAATAGAATTGCTGAATGAGATGCTGCATTTGGAAATAATTTGAAAACAAGATCAATAAGATGAACAGAAAAGACGAAGGTCTGCAGCAGTTAGGCCAAAACACACAATACAGACAGGACTATGCACCCGAGGTACTGGAGACATTCCAGAACCGACACCCCGGTAACGACTACTGGGTACGCTTCAATTGCCCGGAATTCACTACGCTCTGCCCTATTACAGGTCAGCCCGACTTTGCCGAGATACGCATCAGCTACATTCCCGACCAGCGCATGGTCGAGAGCAAAAGCCTGAAGCTATACCTCTTCTCGTTCCGCAACCACGGAGATTTCCACGAGGATTGCGTCAACGTAATAATGAAGGACCTGATAAAGCTTATGGATCCCCGCTACATCGAAGTAACAGGAATATTCACCCCACGCGGTGGCATCAGTATATGGCCATACGCAAACTACGGCCGTCCCGGTACCAAGTACGAGAAACTGGCAGAACAGCGTTTTTCAACACACCAATAACCATGACATCCAAAGAGGCAGATGCCTGCGTACAGCAGGCGGTAGAGAATTTCAAGCAGGGATACAACTGCTGTCAGGCAGTCGTTGCAGCATTTGCACCATACTATAACCTTGACCAGAACATGGCACTGCGCGTCAGTGCAGGTTTTGGAGGAGGCGTAGGTCGTATGCGCATGATGTGCGGTGCAGTTTCAGGCATGGTTATTGTCGCTGGTCTTGAAGACGGACAGACACAGGGCTCGGACAATGCCGGTAAAGCTGAGTGCTACAAGACCGTGCAGCAACTGGTCAATACATTCAAGGAAGAAAACGGAAGCATAATATGTGCCGAGCTCCTTGCAATGAACAAATGCCCCGTAGTAAAGAACACCAATGTGCCTGATGCACGCACCGTAGAGTACTACAAGGCACGCCCCTGTACCCAGAAGGTCGAATCCGCTGCCCGCATCGTAGCGGACTATCTGTGCAGTAAAAACGATTAGCGGTTAAGGGTTAGCGGTTAGCGATTGTTTTTAAGAATAACCTGATTTTCCTATAGAGCCATTTTTGCGTTTGGCTCGAGCCAAAAAGTTGGGATTAGTGTGAACAACTGAGCACATCCAGTTGAATGAACAAAAAAGCAGTTACACTCTTTCGACTGTAACTGCCTTAACACAGTTCGCTAACCGCTAACCCTTAACCGCTAACCGATTACAACCCCAATGCCTTCGCGAGGCCGCTGTCTACGCCGCTGAAGCCCATGAAGGCCATGGCGAGGAGACCTGCGGTAACAAGGGCGATTGCCATGCCTTGCATGCCGCGTGGGATATTGGCCATGCTCAACTGCTCGCGGATGCCGGCGAAGATAACAAGGGCAAGTCCGAAGCCTATTGCCGTGCTTATTGCATATACAACACCCGTCAGCAGATTAGGCTCAAGTCCCTGGGAATTGTATGTACCCAGAGCGACAAGAATAGCTACACCCAGTATACAGCAGTTGGTAGTAATCAGGGGCAGGAATACGCCCAGGGCCTGATACAGGGCTGGCGAAACCTTTTTCAATACAATCTCGACCATCTGTACCAAAGCTGCAATTACCAGGATGAAGGCGATTGTCTGAAGGTATTCCAAATGCAATGTATTCAAAACATATACCTGGATAAGGTATGTGACGATTGTTGCCAGGGTGAGCACGAATGCAACAGCTGCACTCATACCAAGGGCTGTGTCGACCTTCTTACTTACACCCAGGAAAGGACAGATACCCAGGAACTGTGACAGCACAACGTTATTAACGAAGATTGCTGTGATGAAAATCAATATATATGCCATAATTCTTATCCTTTTATCCTATTAATGATAGCAATCAGATAACCAAGACAGATGAAGGCTCCCGGAGCGAGTACGAATACCAGGGCTCCATAGCTTTCGGGGAACATTGCAAAGGAGAATATCTTGCCGGTACCCAGCAATTCGCGTGTTGCTCCCAGCAGTGTGAGGGCAAGTGTGAAGCCAAGTCCCATACCTATACCGTCCATAACGGACGAAACGGGACCGTTCTTGGCTGCAAATGCCTCGGCACGACCAAGGATAATGCAGTTTACTACAATCAGGGGGATAAAGAGTCCCAGTGATTTGTCTATCTCGGGTGCAAATGCCTTGATAAGCATCTGAAGGATTGTAACGAGTGATGCGATGACAACGATAAACGAGGGAATACGCACCATATCGGGAATCAGATTCTTGATAAGCGAGATAATCAGGTTGGAGAAGATGAGAACGGCCATTGTGGCAAGCCCCATGCTCATACCATTCAGTGCACTGCTGGTAGTACCCAGTGTTGGACACATTCCCAGAAGAAGGACAAAGGTTGGGTTTTCCTTGATTATACCATTCCACAGAACTTTCAGACTATTCATGATTCTCCTCCTTTCTATTATTATGCTTAGTTGACGAGCTTGCACAATGTGCATCAACCTCTTTTCCCTGTGCTGCCGAGAATGCAACGTATGCGTTGTTCACAGCTGCAAGGAAAGCACGGCTGGTAATTGTACTGGCGGTAATTGCATCTACCTCGCCACCGTCTTTTGAAACCGTCAGCTTACCTGCTGTCTTACCTATAATATTACCTTTGCCGTCCTTCTGGAACCACTCGCCGGCCTTTGCACCAAGACCTGGTGTCTCGTTGCTGGTCAGGACCGAATAACCCAGAACGTGGAATTCGCAATCAAGGCCTACCATGATGGAAAGGCCGCCGCCAAAGCTCTTGTTGCCGGGATCGCTGGTCTTGACAGCTGCGCCCTTGTCCGTAAGATAGACGGTAGCAGCATCCTTGCCTTCACCAATTGTAATGGTATCCGTAATCACAACATCGTCAGTACAGAGAACTGCCTTGATTGCAGCAGCCTCGTTTGCTTCTGCAATTTCCTTGATCGGGCCTTCTGTCAAATGGTTTACATATGCCAATGCTGCACCTGCACAGACTGCAATCAGTGTCAGTACAATAACCATATTGTACCATGTGGATTCTAATTTTTTCATTTAGCAGCCTCCTTTCCTGGCTTCTCGCCAAAACGCTTGGGTTTACAATAGGTATTGATCAACGGGGTAAAGGCATTCATAATAAGTATGGCAAAGCTCATACCCTCGGGATAAGAACCCCAGTTACGGATAACAACCGT
>OMQX01000126.1 GCA_900313335.1 uncultured Prevotellaceae bacterium | reverse complement strand
ATTATCCATATTGTCGTTTTAACGACCGTTTTACTGACACTACATGCCTTTTTAATATACCAATCGAACGCAAAGTTAACAAAAATTATCAATAATTGATACAAAACTGTTAAAAAAGTTCACAATTTGATCAATAATCGTACCCAAAACGTCATAAAAACGTAATTTTACAAGTCATTTCGTTACGGATTGTAAACGGATTGCCGGTCATGTAGAAACCTGTATAGGGTGCTGGTGCTGACTCCTATTTTCCGGCAGATTTCCTTTTTGCTGTAATCAGGCAGGTAACCCATTATTATATTCTCCATACCTGTCAGTTTATTTTTCTTCCCCTTGCTGCCTTTGGGGCGTCCCAGCTTACGCCCCTCGCTCTTAATCCGCTGTAATGCCTCGCGGGTTCTCTGGCTGATAAGATTACGTTCTATTTCGGCACTGAGTCCAAAGGCGAAGGCAAGCACCTTGCTTTCGATATTGTCCCCAAGGGTATAGTTCTCCTTGATAGTATATACACGGCAACCTTTGCGCATACAGAGACTGAGCACATCCATTATCATAAATATACTCCTGCCCAACCTGGACAGTTCGGAGCATACGATAATATCGTTGAGCGTAACTTTTCTCAGCAAGCTGCCCAGGGTGCGTTTCCTGAAAGTTATGCTTCCGCTTACCGTCTCCTTTACCCATTTGTCAATGACAATGTTCCGGCTATTGCAGTAATTCTCGATCTCGAACATCTGGTTTTCCAGTGTCTGTTTGTCTGTAGAAACACGAATATAAGCATATACCATATATATAAATACATTAGAGTTTAGCGATGTCAGTAAAACGGTCGTTAAAACGACAATATGGATAATTAAAACCGCAAAGTAATAATTTAATTTTAACTAATTTCTAAAAACAACAAAACATGGGTAAAAAAATTCTTATGCTTTTTGTTTGCACAATGTTAAGTGCAAGCATGGCTTGGGCCCAGACTCGTACTGTCAGAGGTACAGTTGTTGACAGCGAGACTGGCGAGCCTATCCCAGGCGCACAGGTCAAGGTACAGGGTACCAGCCTGGGTGCAGTTGCAGACTCGAAGGGTGTATTCGTCCTGAAGAACCTGCCAAAGGATGCCAAGAAGGTTATTGTTTCATTCATGGGCATGAAGACTGCCGACGTTGCAATTCACGACGGCATGAAGGTTATCCTGATCCCTGACACAAAGGCAATGGACGAGGTGATGGTCGTTGCCTACGGTACACAGACCAAGAGTTCGTTCACGGGTTCGGCTACAGTGCTGGATGCAAAGGACTTGCAGAAGCACACGGTGACTGATGTCTCTACCGCATTGGTAGGTAGTGTTCCTGGCTTGCAGATGCGCGGTTCGAGCGGTGCTCCCGGCTCTCAGGCAGGTTCGATGAACATCCGTGGTCTGTCTTCGCTGTATGCAAGTACCGAGCCTCTGATTATCCTGGACGGTTCGCCATATCCGGCAAGCCTGAGCAATCTGAATCCTGATGATATCGAAAGTGTTACGGTTCTGAAGGATGCTTCCAGTGCTGCTTTGTACGGTGCCCGTGGTGCAAACGGTGTTATCCTGATTACTACCAAGAAGGGTAAGAACCGCGAGGCAGAGGTCAGCTTTGACGTCAAGTGGGGTATGAATACACGTAGTATCCAGGACTATGACGTTATTACCGATCCTGCCAAGTACTACGAGGTTTATTGCGGTCAGTTGTACAACAACTACTATTACAACCAGGGTATGTCTCAGCTGGCTGCATGGGATGCAGCAAACAGGAAGATGCTGAGTGACCTGCAGTACAACATCTACAGCGGATATACCGGCAACCTGATTGGCAACGACGGCAAGATCAACCCCAATGCCGTAATAGGTAACAAGTACACGGCTACAAACGGCACCACCTACTACCTGCAGAACGATAACTGGCAGGACGAGGCTTACCGTACAGGTTTCCGTCATCAGTATGACGTGAACGTAAAGGGTGCCCACGACAAGGGTGACTACTACATCAGCGTTGGTTATCTGGGTGAGGACGGTTTCATCAAGTATTCGGACTTCGAGCGTATCACAGCCCGCATCAAGGCTAACTATCAGGCCAAGAAGTGGTTGCGCCTGGGTGCCAACATCGGCTATGTGAACACTACGAATACAGCAAACTCCAACCGCAGTGACACGGATCTTGGTGCAACCAACATGAGTTACTATACATCCAACATCGCACCTATCTATCCTGTATACGTGCGCACGGTGGATGCAAACGGCAATCCTGTTATCATGACCGACAGCTACGGTCATCAGGCATATGACTACGGTACATTGACATATACCGATGCCGGCAAGATCCTGTACAACGGTTACGGTGACCTGACCCGTCCTTTCCTGAACACGGGTAACCCATTGGGTGCAAACCGCTACAACGAGACTATTTCCAAGGGCAACCAGTTGAACGGTACATTTACTGTTGATATCAATTTCTGCCGTTTCCTGAAGTTCAATGCTACAAGTACCCTGACATGGGGTCACACCAACTTCAGCAACCTGGCCAATGCCTACGAGGGCAACAAGGCTGGTGTAAACGGTGAGATTACAAAGGAGCAGATTGATAATATCAGGACTAACAACATCCAGACTCTGACTTATTTTGACACATTCGGCAATCACGACATCAATGTGATGCTGGGTCACGAATACTACAATGCAAAGACTACATATTTGGGTGCTGCCGCACAGGGCCTGTATGACGGTTCGCAGATTCCGGAAATCAATGCTGCTGCAAACAATCAGTACAAGTCCAACTCGTACACATCAAGATATAATGTAGAGGGTATATTCGCAAATGTCCTGTACAATTATGATCAGAAGTATTTTGCAAGTGCCAGCTACCGTCGTGATGCCAGCAGCCGCTTTGATACAGATCACCGCTGGGGTAATTTCTGGAGCCTGGGTGCTGCATGGCTGATGAACAAGGAGAACTTCCTGAGCAAGGCAAAGTGGATTGACGAGCTGAAGCTCAAGGTTTCAGTAGGTCAGCAGGGTAACGACGGACTGAACTCAAGCTTCTATTATGCAAACCTGTACACATTGGATGCTTCAGGTACTTATACAATGGCTCCGTCATTTGCCCAGCTGGGTAACAAGAACATAACCTGGGAGACAACTACAAACTGGAACGTAGGCGTTGAATTCCGCCTGTTCAAGGGTCGACTGAGCGGTGGTATCGATTTCTACAACAAGTTTACCAAGGACCAGCTCTTCTGGCTTTCAATTCCCGAGAGCATGGGTACCCGCGGCTATTACGGTAACCTGGGTGACGTTCGCAACCGTGGTGTTGAGCTTAGTGTTAACGGTGTTGCTATCCGCAGCAGGAAGGTCGAGTGGAACATCTACGCTAATTTGTCACATAACAGCAATACAGTTGTAAGCATTCCCGAGTCAAAGATGATTGATCCTGAAAACGGCTATCGTGGATATACTGAAGATCACAAATGGATTGCTGAAGGTACATCTATGTATACAGCTTTCTATCCAAAGTATGCCGGCACAAACGACAAGGGTGAGGCCCTTTACTGGATTGATGACGACCTGAATGGTAAGACTGACCGTCCTGGTAAGAACCTGTCACGCACGACAACAGTTTACGAGGATGCCTCGTACTACAACTGCGGTGATATGCTTCCTGCCGTATTCGGTGGTTTCGGTACTACTTTAACAGCTGGTGGCTTTGATATTTCCATGACATTTGACTATCAGATAGGTGGCAAGGTATTTGATTCACGTTACCAGAGCCTGGTTGGTCCTACAGAGACTGCCGCCGGTGCAGGTAGCAACTTCCATATGGATGTGCTGAACGCATGGACAACGACAAACACAACGACAAACATGCCTCGCTTCTATTATGGAGACAAGTACGCAAATGCCAGTTCAGACCGTTTCCTGACAAGTGCAGGCTATCTGAATTTCCAGAGCTTCACTGTAGGTTACACTCTGCCTCAGAAGTATGCTTCGAAGCTGATGGTCAAGAAGCTGCGCGTTTACTGCTCCGGCGAGAACCTCGCATTCATCTCTGCCCGTAAGGGGCTGGATCCACGTTACAGCTATTCGGGCTATGGAAGAGATGCCAATGGAAACGTAAAATCTGTAGTGAATAACACTTACAGCCCAAGTCGTACTGTAATGTGGGGGCTTCAGGTTTCATTCTAATTAATTCATAATAAATAAAGTAACATGAACAAGATATATAAAGTAGCTGCTGTTGCTGCGGTTGTACTGACGGGTTTCAGTAGCTGTATAGAAGAGGTTACTCCTCAGACGGGATATGTGACTGAGGAACAGGCTGCCAATCTGATATTGAATTATATCGGCTAATACATTATTTTATTATAAAGAGCGTCGCAGGTTATTTTGTGACGCTCTTTTTT
>OMQX01000127.1 GCA_900313335.1 uncultured Prevotellaceae bacterium | reverse complement strand
TAATAATATCACCGTTTTTTATCTCTGTATAAGGAACCTTCTGAACAAGGATAACATCACCCTTCATCAATACGGGTTCCATAGAACCGGATGACACCCTGAATACCTGATATCCGAACAGAGACGGCGCGTTCCCTGAAAGGCGCGTGATAAACAGGATAACGACCGCAACGATCAATATCACAAGAATAGCAGTGGATATAATATTTATCACTTTTTTCGCCATGACCTAACCCCCGTCGCATACCAAATATACATGGTTATTATAATAACTGTCTGCCGCGCTTATCTGCTGTGTATTCTCGGGGGTGGCATCATGGTATATAGGACCGGATTGATGCATTGTTCCATTGTGTTCGTATACAATGGTGCTGAGGAAGGGATTCTTTGGAAGATTAACCTCCACGCCAAGCAACATATCCTTCCAGAAACCATATTGCATGAACATCTGGCTCTGATCCTCGAACATATGCTCCATATACAGGCCAAGACTCCAGTTCCTTGCCTTCCAGTCCAGTCGTGCATGCCAGGAACCGATATGGTTACCTGCAGCATTGGTAAAGGCACCATCATTGATGTCTCCGCCCAGCCCTGGAATAAGAGCTGTCCATACAGTTCCGCCAAGTTTGACATCCGATTTCGGAGCACCACCCTCGTAATCCATAACATTAAATCCTTTGCCACCGAACTGGCATGCCATTTCAATTCCACCGGTAAACTCCAGAGGGAACAATTCGTGATTACCGAGTCTGATGAACAGTGCCTTGGAATGGAACCAGCTGTTTTGCGTGTAAAGGTTTTCGGTTCCTGCAGTAAAATCCCTTTGCCACTTGTTATCCATATATCGTCCATAGGCCAGATGAGCCTTGAAACTGAATATACCACGTGTACCCGGAATAGCCCAGAAATCCGGCATCTCTATACGTACCTGAGGAATTGGACGTGCATTCATGCCCAAGGTCAATCCACCTGTAGACAATTCCGCATTTTTCAGTTCGGATGCCCGCTCTTTCTGACCGATACTGAGTCTGAGCATCTTCCATTGCACGTCAAGATATGCCTGCTGGATATTAAAGTAGCTTTGCAGTCCATAGCCTCCGGCCAGATCTATTCCATACCCTATCCTCCAGAATCGAAGGGAATCCGCCTCGGCATCACGTTTGAGATAAGCCCTGCCCAATACCGTAAAATTGTCAATTGCACCTAAACCATATTTGTTGCTGGTGAACCAGAATGGAGCATTATCACCGGCACCGGCAGTACCGCGGACGGAGCCTCCATATTGGACATCTTCAAAAATATGTGATACCTGTGCATTGGCAGTTGCAACCAATATGCATAGGATAACAGGAAGAATCAACCTAATCCTCATTAGAACAACCTCCGGATATTTCGTTCAACAAAACCTTGTTTACACGTCTTCTTTCCGAATCATACATCCATCCCCACTTGTTGAAATACTTAATAACGCTGACAATGTGTATCAGTGATATTCGCCAATTGTGATATGACAGACGTGAAAACCTGTGATATATCGTAACCTTGGGATAAAACAGAGTCTTGTATCTTGAGTGCAGACGTCTGCTGATATCTATATCCTCAGCATACATAAAGAAACGCTCGTCAAAAAGCCCGATCTCCTTTAATGCACTGACTCTCAGAAACATGAAACAGCCCGAAAGGAATGGGACATTCATCACCTTGTCGTAACCGGAATGCTTCAGCTCATGCCTGTCATTTCTTTTCCTTATCATGAAATGAGGGAAAAAGAACCTGCCAATCAAGTCCAGCGGGCTTGGCAAGAGCTTTGCCACATACTGTACCTCGCCGTTCAAGTATAAAACCTTTGGCATTATCTGGGCAATGCTGCGGTCATTCTCCATCGCCTTCCATATAGCAGGGACTACCTCAGGACCAAACCACACATCCGGATTTATAACAAGGTGGTATTCACTGCCCTCGGCAATAGCCTCGCGAATAGCCACATTATGACCTCCGCCATAGCCATTGTTCCGATGTTTGACATATTTCAGTAAAAATCCACATTCTACATGCTTACGGAACTCCTCGTCGTTGCGCATGTATTCGTTTAACTCGCCCTCCAACCTGGTAAACACATCACTGTGGTCTATAATCCAGACTTTCTGGACGGGCGAAATCAGAAGGCTGCGAAGCACAGCCTCCAGGTCAAGTACATTATTATTATATGTTACAATAGATGCAGTAATCATTTCATCACGATTATACGTGTTACCACTGTGTTCTTTCCTTTATTGTCATATGCAACCACATGGTACACGCCACTGGATACACGATTACCCTTCATATTGCAACAGTTCCACACAACCTGGCCACCAATGCTCTTCTCTCCCCATACGGCTTGTCCTGTGCTTGACAGGATCTTGACCTCTGCGCCATCAGTCAGCCCGGTTATGGTAACTGGCGTGGTACATCCCGGTTCGACGGGATTGGGGTATGCAAGGACGTTATTCTCGTTTAATTCCTCCTCGGGAGAAGTAACACCCTCGTCAAAGCTGCACAATCCTTTGTCCGTAGCAAACATAACCCGTCCCGAATATGGCTCTACGGCTATATTCTGAACATAATTGCTCAACAACGGGCTGTTTTCTGTTGTGAAATGATAGATTGTCTTCTGGCCATTGTCATTGAACAGATATACACCATCACTGTATGTACCCACCCATTTGCGGTTAGCACCGTCCACGGCAATTGCCGTAACCAGTACTCCGTTGAGCAGATAGTCAGCATAGCCGCTGCCGTCATCACGGTTACGTATAATCTGATGGAAAGTGAAATTATCATCGAACCAACCCTTTGGATTTGTTATAACGAACAGACCTGCACTTGTGCCACACCAGATTTCCCCGTCCTTGTCTTCCGTCATGCAGAAGAATTGGTTGGGAGTATATGTCGTACCGTTTTGGTTGGTTATGGTACTGCGCAACATATGGTAGTCATCATCCACAATGTTCAGGGTCCCTCTGGTATCAAATCCAAAGAAGCCTATCGGTCCGCTGTATCCCGAAACTGCAAAGTTTATACCGCTTGAACTGAACAGATACTGGTATATGTTCGAGGCCTGTGCAAACTCGGGATAATAAAGTCCTATCCACTTTCCGTCCGGGCGCATCAGCCTTACAATTGTATCTGTCTGCTGGTTTGCCATCCACAGATTGCCGTTCTTGTCATATTGCAGTGCGTCACAGGTACAATAGTCGTATTTCTGTGGTATATCCTTTACAACAGTAATAACTTCCAGGGGGGAGTTCTCGAAATTGTATAATTTCACGAATTTGACATTACCCTCGCTGTCCATACGGTATTCTTGCAGGCCGTTACGATATACGGCGGCATAGAAGTGATTGGAATCCTCGGGGTCCTGAACCAGATTAACTGCATTAAAATGTGACAAGTGTGGGTATGCCGTGCGAGCGCCTGACTCGTCAAAGTGTATCCACTTGTCATCGCTACCATCATTGCTAAGCCCACGTTCCTTGATCATCACCGTTTCCGGGAAATATATGGCTTCCTGGGTATTGATGCCGCCTGCAACCAGGAGACGGTCCCCAGCATAGCTCAGACTGTAGAACGTATCCCTGGTCGGTGAATTGATTGTGAACAGGCTTTCCTGGTTACTGACAAAAGTTCTCTGTTCCGTGTCATATCCGTATCTTATGACACCGTTCATTCCGCTTGCAACAAATACGTTCCTTGAATCCAAAACATCAAAGAACTTCCAGGAATTCGCAAAATAGAACTTTTCCGGTTCGGTGCTTCCCTTTACAAAGATAGCAAAGGAGCCGTTCTTATTATCCATCAGCAGGGTATTACGGTTCTGTCTAAACCTGACCATCTGCATTCCACCGTCTCTGATTGTCCGTTGCGAATCCGACAGGTCAATATATACCAACCACCAATTAGATGACACATACAATCGCCCATCGAAAACCGCCATATCCTGTACAGGGCCTGTCCTAATCAACTTCCACTTGTCATTTTCCCGGACATCTGATTTTGCAACATAATACAAACCCTTATCAGTACCTATATAATATATCTCGTCAACCAAAGAAACCCCAATAACCTTGGCATTAACCTTGTATGTTTCCCGTACAACAGCTTCGCGAGTGTCAATATCGATAAATCCCCAGTTGGTGCAGAGGTATGCCTCGGTACCGCACTGACAGATTGAAATGACTTCCTTGTCTGCCAGCGTACTGTTTTTGAGGAACGGCAGATTGATGACCTCGTCATCGTCGTCAAGCAGGTCTATGTTATCATCGTCGTATAGCAGCAGGAGCCTATGCGAAGCATCGTTATAACTGAGAGTCCTGATGTGCTGGGAATTGAGGTCGTTCAAACAGTCGTATGTACGGACGCTG
>OMQX01000129.1 GCA_900313335.1 uncultured Prevotellaceae bacterium | reverse complement strand
TTGCAGCAGACCTACTGTCTTCAGGCATACACTCTTTCCCCCCGCGTTGGGACCGGATATTATCAGTATGCGGTTCTTCTTGTCCAGCTTGATATCCAGTGGAACTATCTCCTTGCCTTGACGCTGTAGCGACAGTTTCAGCAGCGGATGTTGTGCCAATGTCCAGTCAATGAACGGATACCGCAAAACTCGCGGACAGATGGAATCTGTCTGTTGCGCAAATCTGACCTTGGCACGAACGAATTCGAGATCGGCCAGGAAATTGAATGCCCGCAACAATTCCTTCGTGTTCGGACGGACCAGCATGGTTATATGTTTCAGGATCTGAATAACCTCACGCCTTTCCTCACTTTCAAGTTCACGAATGCGGTTGTTTGCCTCAACAACCTCCTGTGGTTCGATAAATACTGTCTTGCCAGTTGCACTTTCGTCATGTACGATGCCGTGCAGGCGACGCTTCAGAGTCGGACTTACAGGTATTACCAGTCGTCCCTCGCGGAATGTAGGTGTAACGTCCTGTGCAACAAGTCCCTCGTCCTTTATACCTTTCAGGATACTGTGCAGCGTGCGGTTTACGCTTCCTTCACTGCACCGCAGGTCATGACGTATACGTGCCAGTTCGGGGCTCGCATCATCTTTGATCTTCCCGTATTTGTCAATTGTCTTGTCAATAACGGATGCTACGGCAATGAATGTGAACACCCCATATGACAGTTGGTTCAGTGCAGGATACAGATGCTCATCATCCTCCTCGGCACGGATAATTTTCAGCCACGAGTGCAGGGTGTCCAGGGATTTTTTCAGCTTGCCAAGGTCGTCCTCCTCGATATGAGTTCCTTCAATGCGTATGCGTTGTATGGTCGGGCGCAGGTCGTAGAAGAACATCTCGGGAATTTCAGTGCTTCCTTCCAGAATGCAAGTCAATTCCCTGGTCTCCTGTTGACGCTGCGTTATCTTGTCCGCATCGGTCAGCATCTCCAGTTGCGACACCCTCTCACGGCCCAATTCGCTTTGACAGTGTTGCGACAGGAGACTCTTTATCTCGTCAAACCCGATCTTATGTTCAAAATTGTCTGGATATATCATGTTTACAGGTTCTTTTCCGGGTATAGGTCGTTCCACCATGTAGGATCATCCTGAAGCCACTTCTGGAACCACGCCATGATGCTGTTGTGCCACTTTATACGCTTATGGAAGTTGGAAATGTAATGGTTCTCGCCATCCACGATGATAAATGCCGTTTCACGTCCCAGGATCTTTAATGCGTTGAACATCTGGATACTTTCACCTACAGGTACGTTCGTATCTACGCTGCCATGCATGAAGAGCAGGGGAGTGTGGATCTTGTCGGCATTGAATAGCGGAGCATGCTCGGTATATAGAGTTGCATTATTCCAGGGATATGAATTAGGCGCAGCACATGCACTGTAGCTGTATCCCCAGTATCCCTCGCCCCAGTAGCTTGTAGGGTTCGATATGCCGGCATGTGACACTGCTGCAGCAAAAATATCCGTTTGCGTCTGCAGATACTGGGTCATGAAGCCTCCATAGGATGCTCCCAGACAACCTATCTTCTTCTCGTTTACAAACGGATGCTCCTTGCAGAACTGTTTTGTTCCTGAGATAATGTCACTGGCAGTATAATCGCCATAGGCATTGGAATGACGCGCAGCGAATTCCTGACCGAAACCACTGCATCCGCTGGGCTGCAGAACATACACGACGTAACCCATTGATGCCCATGCTTCGTAGTTATACGAGCTGTTCAGGTATCTGCCAACTGGTGAGCAACCGCCATAGTAGTATACCAGCATCGGGTATTTTTTGTTGGCATCAAAATAAGGAGGCAGATAGTAACAGCCATATATGCTGTCACCACGCTCGGTCTTGAATGTCCATGTCCTGCACTCACCGATCTTGATGTCCGACATTGTCTTGGGATTCAGGTCATCCAGCATAACCTGCTTACCGTTGGAAATATCCATTACCCAGCTGCGTTCGGCTGTTGTCGCACTTTGTCCTACGTATGAAATTACGGCCTTGTTGCTTGCCATGTCCCATCCGCTGAATACATAGTTTTCATTCAGGTTAAGCCTTGTCCAGTTATATTCTCCGTTCTTCCTGGGTGCACGGGGGTTAAGACGGAAGATACCCATCTCGTCCTTGTCCTCGCAATAAGCATATATACAACCGTCAGCCTTCGACCAGTACATTGATGTCACACTTGGATTGAATTGTGCCGTAAGTGGTGTGAACTTACGTGTCTTGATATCGTAGAGGAAAAGGTCATGGTCAAAGATGTTTGGTATCATGCCTTCGGGGCATACATTGCCAATGCCTCCAAAAGCTTCTGCGCTTCCCTCAAACAGTATCTGTGTCGCATCCGGCGAGAATGTGGCACTGCTCACAAAACCGTCGCAAGCGTATATCGTATCCGTTACACCCGTATTCAGGTCCATCAAATAGCAGGAACTGAAACTAAACGGCCGTTTGGTAGTATCACCCCAATGGGATGTAAGGATAATCTTACTTCCGTCCTCGCTGACATTTCCGCCGGTTGTACGCGTTCCCCTTGTCAATTGACGTATTTCTCCGGTTTTCACATCTATTATCGACAAGTTGTAGCGGTTGCGCCATCCCTCGATGCGATCATCAGGCGTAAGTATCTGGTGAACATCACTGTTTTTCTCACGAGGTCCGTCTACACGTTCGCTTACTAGCATCTTTGTGTCTCCGGCACAGAATTGTAAATTGTTCTTTCCGGCGTATGTGAATAATGTTGTGCATCGCCCGCTCTGCACATCCTTATATTTATATACAATGTGATTCTCCCTGTTCCTGCTTGTCGTAATATATCTGTCATCCTTGGCAGCCCATTGTACGAAGTCATCTGCATTATACCGGTTCCCGGTGCGCGTGTCAATGATTTCCTTTGTCCAGTCGTTGTTGCCGTCCAGCTTTGTGATATATTTCTGCTGGTAGACATATCGTCCGGAAGCACTGATACGTGTCCTGCCGATATGCTCGTTTGACATCTGGTCCTCGAAGCTGTAGTACCTCCTGCCAGTGGGATTTACTTCCGTGTAACAGCCCTTCAGGCTGTCAATACGTTCAACCAAGACCTGGATCCGTACGGTATCGGCATCGTCACCCGTTTCCTGCAGTTTCACAACACATTCATGACGTCCTGCCGACAGGGCAACGTTATTGTCACGCTTTGTCTCGTCAACATACAGGCTGTTCCTGCCCTTGGAACTGATACGGAAAGACATCTTCTGATACCTCGTATTCTGTACGGTGAACCCCATCTGATATATGCCCTTGCCCTTGATTGTGATTACAGAACTGTCCGTAATTACTGCAGGCAAACTCTTTGCCCCGGAAGCCTTCCACAGGTTAAGGTTCATCTCTGTATCCCATGCGACATCCTTGCAGTCATAATCTCTGCCTTCTGCATTTGCCCTGGTCGTGAACATTACGTCCTTAGTAGAGTAGGGGCCTGCAACCTTCACACTCTTGACAGTCAGGGTGTCGGTAAGGCCTGCGTTTGCAGCAATAGCTGATACTATCAGTACTGTAGCACAAAAAATACGTTTCATTATATATCTTATTTATGAATTAAGCATTATGAATTACGAACGCGTGACGTTCTTTACACCCTTTACGGTCTTCAGCTTGCGTATCAATTGCTGAAGACGTCCTGCATCGTCAAGCATGACTGTCAGTGTCCCGCTGAAAAGCCCGTCGACAGAATCAATGGATATACTGCGGAGCAGGATTTTCTCCTCCTTCGAGATAATACTGGTAATATTATTGATAATACCCAGGTCGTCATTGCCGATAACACGTAGCGTAATGGGGTACTGGCTTCCGCCCTTCCCAGCCCATTCGGCACGTACAATCCTATATCCGAACCGCTCGCGTAACTGCTTGGCATTAGGACAGGTCGTGCGGTGTATCTTGATTCCTCCGCCACTCGTTACAAAACCGAATACCTCGTCTCCGTATACAGGCTGACAGCATTTCGCCATTTGGAAGTCAATACCCTTTAGACTGCGGTCTATAACCAGAACGTCATCGCTATGGTGCGTATGATCCGTATTGGTCGTATTCAGGACAAAGTCCGTTGCCTTGCTCCTTTCTGAAGGAGCACCGCCAGTTTCAGGCTTTGCCACCGGGTTCAGTCTTGCAGAGTAGTCTTCCAGGACGGTGTTGACGTCAATCCTGTTCTGTGCCAGAGCCTCATAGAAATCAGTAACTATCTTATAGCCCATTCCGGTTATGGTATGCATCAGTGTCGGCTCGTCATATTCCAGCTTGCGGTTTTTCATT
>OMQX01000132.1 GCA_900313335.1 uncultured Prevotellaceae bacterium | reverse complement strand
TATGGTATAAGCGAGCATGTCGAATATGCTGGTGTGCACAGCGGTGACGCTACAATGTGCTTCCCTGCACAGCAGATAAGCTTTGCTACGACACGCCAGATAAAGCGTATATCGCGTGCTATTGCCAAGGAACTGAATATCTCGGGACCGTTCAACATACAGTATCTTGCCAAGGGTCGTGACGTGAAGGTTATCGAGTGTAACCTGCGTGCAAGCCGCAGCTTCCCGTTCGTGAGCAAGGTGCTGAAGCGTAACCTGATTGAGACTGCTACACGCATAATGCTGGGAGCACCGTACAAGAAGCCCGACAGTGCCATCTTCGACATTGACCGTATAGGTGTAAAGGCGAGCCAGTTCTCGTTCAACCGCCTGAGCCCTGCCGATCCTATCCTGGGTGTTGACATGAGTTCGACGGGTGAGGTCGGCTGTATCGGTGATACATTCGAGGAGGCCTTGCTCAGTTCGATGATTTCCACTGGCTACAAGATTCCGTCAAAGGACAAGGGCGTAATGCTGTCCAGCGGCGGTACGAAGGATAAGGCTGCTCTGCTGGATGCTGCAATTGCCTTGCAGAAGGCGGGGTATCCCATCTATGCAAGTCAGGGTACCGCGGACTTCCTGGCTGCCAATGGCGTAAAGGCAACAGCCGTTGCATGGCCTGACGAGGAGAACAGCGAGAAGGAGAACGTAATGCAGATGATTGCAAAGCACAAGGTTGACCTGATTGTGAATGTTCCGAAGAACTACACTAACCGTGAGACAACTAACGGTTACCGCATACGCCGTGGTGCTATTGACCACAATATTCCTCTGATTACGAATGCCCGACTGGCAAGTGCCTTTATCGAGGCATTCTGCCGCATGGATCTGAACGATATTCAGATCAAGAGCTGGCAGGAATATGTCTAATACTTGAACGAGCTGCCGCCGGCATATTCGCGCAACACGGATGTCGGCGGTATCTGGTCGTCTGGAACGCTGCGGAAATAACGCAGGAACTTGCGCAGGCGACTGGCCTCGGCGTATTCGACTTCGCGTTCGCAGACTTGTTCCAATATAGGCATTACCTGGTCCTTAATGACGGCCAATTCGTATAGAAGGGCCGAGTTGAAGGTGGAATCGGCATATTCCTGGAACGGGAAGATCCATTTCTCCTCGCCTGCAGATACGCTCGGACAGCGACGTATGGTGTCCAATGCCGAGAATCCGCGAAAACGGTAGTCGCGCAGGATGCGGCGCAGCAGGCGGATATCGAGTGTCGGAACGCTGTTGTGGTCATCAAGGGCTATGGTAGTGAGTGCACTGACAAAGACGCGGTATTTCTTGTCATCGGGTATCTGCTGTGAGAGCAGCGGGTTGAGTGCGTGATTGCCTTCGAGGATGATAATCTCGTCGGGACCTATCTTGACCCGGCGGTTTTCGTACACGCGTTCGCCAATCTTGAAATTATAGCGGGGCAGCAGTACCTCCTCGCCTGCCAGCAGCTTGGTCATGTGCTGGTTAAACAGGTCGATGTCTATGGCCTGGATGCACTCGAAGTCATAGTTGCCGTCGGCATCCCTGGGGGTATCCACGCGGTTTACGAAATAGTCGTCTGTTGATATGATGTGGGGCCGGATGCCGCTTGCCATAAGGAGAATGGCCAGGCGCTTGGATGTTGTGGTCTTGCCGCTGGAGGACGGGCCTGCAACAAGTACCATTCTGGCACCGCTCTTCAGGATATTGTCTACTATCTCGTTCAGTTTCTTTTCCTGAAGTGCCTCGCTGACGTTTATCAGTTCGGCGGCGCGGCCGTTAAGGATTGCCTCGTTGAAATCACCTGCCGTACGTACTCCCAGTATTTCCTGCCAGCGGCGGTATTCGCGTATGACGTTGAGCATTTTCTCCTGTGGGACGAGTTCTTCCAGGCGGCTGGGGTCTTTGCGCGAGGGAATGCGGAGCAGGAGTCCATCGTGGTATCTGATTACCTGGAACAGATGGAGCTGGGATGTCCTGGTGAGCAGGCATGAGTGGAAATAGTCTATGGTGTCGCACAGGCGATAGTAATAGGCATACAGGTTGCTCTGGCTCTCCAGGAGCTTTGCCTTGCTCTCCATGTCTCGTGAGCGGAACAGTTCAATTGCTTCCTCGATGGGACACTGGACGCGGTGTATGTGCTTGTCCATCTTGACAATTTCCAACATGCGGTTGTTGATGTCCTGGGCATCCTGGTCCGTAACGTCGCGTCCTATGCGCAACTCGCAGTAATAGCCGCGACAGACATTGGGACCTATTATCAGCTTGCCTTGCGGATACAGGTCTTCGACAGCCTTGGCCAGAACGAGAAAAAGGCTTCGGGTGTAGGTGCGCATGCCGCTGAAGGTGGTGATGTCCATAAACTCTACGTCCTTGGAGTTGTAGAAGCGGTAGTTCATTCCCTGGACCTTGTTGTTCACACGGGCGCACATGGGTCCGTATTGCATCCCGATGTTGCAACGGTCGTACAACTCGCGCAAGGTGGTGCCGTTAGGTACGCTGATAACGGACTGTGTGTTTCGACAGCGGATTTTGACGTTCTGTGGCATGTGTTAAGTAAATTTACAGATGCAAAGTTAATTTATTTTTCCCAAAAATATGTTATCAGAGGGAATTATTATGAATTAGTAATTACGAATTATGAATTAATTTGCTACCTTTGTGCCCGATTAATATTATTAAGGTATAAACGTATATGGACAAAATCAGTTATGCTTTGGGGCTGGGCATTGGCCAGCAACTGAAGAACATGAATATCGAGAATTTCAGCATCGAGTCGTTTGCAAAGAGTATCGCAGATGTAATGTCAGGTGCCAAGACTGAGATGACTGCAGTGGAGGCTCAGAAGATGCTTAACGAATATTTCCAGGAAAAGGAGGCGCAGGATGCGAAGAAGAATATCGAGGCCGGCAAGGCTTACCTGAAGGAGAATGGTAGTCGCGATGGTGTCGTAACGACGGCAAGCGGCTTGCAGTACGAGGTCCTGCAGGAGGGAACGGGCAAGAGCCCCAAGGCTACGGACAAGGTGCGTTGCCATTATGAGGGACGCCTGACCGACGGTACGGTATTTGACAGCAGTTACCAGCGTGGTGAGCCTGCTGACTTTGGCTTGAACCAGGTTATCGCAGGATGGACGGAGGGTGTCCAGCTGATGAAGGAGGGGGCCAAGTATCGTTTCCACATCCCGTATCTGCTGGGTTATGGCGAGCGTGGTGCAGGTGCTTCGATTCCTCCTTATGCAACACTTGTTTTCGATGTCGAGCTGATAAAGGTTCTGTAAATAACAATAACAAACTAAATACAACACAAAAATGAAAAAAATCTCTATTCTGGCTGCCGTTGTCCTGGCAGCAATTATGGCTTCTTGCGGTGGAAGCACTCCAAAGGCTGACCTGAAGAACGAAATGGATTCCCTGAGCTATGCAGTGGGTATAACACAGAGTCAGGGACTGAAGGAGTATCTGGTTCAGCGTATGGGTGTGGATACTGCATACATCGATGATTTCATCAAGGGTCTGAACGAGGGTGTTAACGCTGGTGACGACAAGGCGAAGACTGCATATTTTGCAGGTCTGCAGATAGGTCAGCAGGTATCTCAGCAGATGGTCAAGGGTATCAACCTTGAGATCTTTGGCGAGGACAGTACACAGACTATCAGTGTCAAGAACCTGATGGCTGGTTTTGTGGCCGGCACATTAGGCAAGGGTGCCCTGATGAGCGTAGATGAGGCAGGTGAGTTTGCTCATACTGCAATGCAGTCTGTCAAGGTTCGCGAGACAACCAAGAGGTATGCTGAGTACAAGAAGGAGAATGAGGACTTCATGAAGAAGATTGCCAAGAAGGCTGGTGTAAAGCAGATTGACAGTACGGGCGTGTACTACGAGGTTATCACCGAGGGTACAGGTGCTGTGCCGGCAGATACATCCATGGTTGAGGTACGCTATGCAGGTACACTGATAGACGGTACGGAGTTTGACAGCAACATGGAGGCCGAGCAGCCGATGAAGATACAGGCCAATCGTGTTATCCCTGGCTGGACAAAGGCTCTGACAAATATGCCTGCAGGCTCGACATGGAAGGTTTACATTCCTGCTGATATGGCTTATCGTGAAAACCAGATGGGTGACAAGATCAAACCTTTCAGTGCATTGATATTCACAATCCAGCTGGAAAAGTAAAAAATAGGAAAAAAAAAAAAAAAAAT
>OMQX01000133.1 GCA_900313335.1 uncultured Prevotellaceae bacterium | reverse complement strand
ACGGACAATGACTATTCCAACGGAACAAACCGAAGAACGCTCATTGTTAGCCGTTTCAAAATCTATTGCTGCAAAATTTTGCATATTATTAATTCCACATTCTACAGCATTGCTTCGAGGGCTTTGCTGAGCTGGTCGGGGCAGCTGGTGGATTTGTAGCCGCAGGTGATGCCGCGGAGCTTGGCGATGACGTCCTGGACCTTCATGCCGCGTACGAGTGATGATATGCCCTTGGTATTGCCGTCGCAGCCGCCTATGAACTGTACGGAGTTGATGCGGTTGTCGTCGTCAACAGTGATTTCTATTGCCTGGGAGCATGTGCCCTGGGTCTTGTAGGTGTATTTCTTCATTATATCATTATTGGTTGTACAATGGTTTCGTCGGGCCATTGTGGCAGGTACAGCAGGGAATGGGGTGTGCCGCCAATGCCTGACCAGTCTATGCGTTTGACGTAGCTGAAATCGGGCGGGCCGAAATCGAAGGAGCGTCCGTACAGGAGTATGGCGTCACGGCTATGGTCTATCTTCCACAGGCCTCCGCCGTAGATGCATTTCTCGCCGTGCGAGAGGAGGTCCTTGTGCAGGTAGACGTTGCCGAACTTGAGTACACCGTCCTGGTTTATGATGAATTTCTGGTACATGTTATCCTATCAGTCTTCGTATCTGCTGATCCGTGGCGTCTGGCAGTATAGTCCTGAGGTGGTCGTATATGCGCTGGAATGACTGCTGGGGTGTATTGCTGCATTGCAGGGTATCGCGGCCGAAGAGTTCCTCGGGGGTGTTGAGCAGGGACCATCCCCAGCCGTACTGGCGGTTGTGCTTGTCACGGGGATATACAAAGTCTTCGGTTACGATATATGTTGCCATTTCGAGCCTGGTGATGTAGGAGTCGAACTTGCTGCGCATCTTGGGTCCGTTGAAGCCGCAGGCGGCCCGCAGCTCGCGTGTAATAAGGCTTCCGGTCATGCGCAGGGTGTCGAGTATGGCGCCTTCGATTGAGTCGTCCGTAGGGTATGGGTATTTGCTGCGCCTGTAGTTGCATAGGTCTGCAATCCATTGGTTGCTGACAAATCCTGCCTTGCGGTTGAAGACCTTGCCGTACAGGCAGTGTGTTTCCTTGACTATCTCGCCCTTCCATTGCCACAGGGGCCATACGAAGCCTTCGTCGGGATCGTTGTAGTAACGGCATTCCTCGGCTACGATGTCCTCGGCTGCAAAGCCTGGTATGCCGCTGTCAAGCAGTGGCAGGAACCCGACCTGGTCGATGAGTTCCATCATCTGGGCGCTGGTGTATATTTCGGGAAATTCCATCTACTGCTCTATGTATTGTATCATGTCCTTGCGGCGTGGCTTGGCTGGTTTCTCCTGGTCGGGATAGCCGAGTGCTATGCAGAAGAAGAGTTCGTGTCCCGGGCTGAAATTGAGCTTGTCGAGGCATGCCTTTGCCGAGGGGCTGGACTTGAGCCAGCGTGCCGAACTGCCCAGGCAGCAGCTTCCGATTCCCAGGGACTGTGCGCTGAGCATGATGTTCTGTGCAAGCAGGCCGCAGTCGACGCTTGAGAGCTCGTACTTGTCGCTCTTGGCAATGAACAGTACCGTGGGCGCATCGACGAAGATGTTCTTGAAGCCCTCGCGCTGTGCAACCTCGGGATTGTCCTGCAGTACGGCTGCGGTAAACTGGTCAAGGAGCTGCTTGTTGTCTATGACCCTGATCTCGTAGGCTTGCCAGTTCATGCCGTTGGGGGCATTGATACCGCAGTCGAGGATACGGTCAAGGGTTTTCCTGTCGACGGGCTGATCCTTGTACTTGCGGATGCTGCGCCGCTGCATGATAATCTGTTCTAAAACGTCTGCCTGGTTGTTCATATATATGTTTTGATTGTTACTTGACGCTAAAGGGGAATACGGTCCAGTCGCCCAGCTCGCCTATGGGCCGGGCGGTCATCCATGTAAAGATGTATTCGCCTGGCTGCAGGTCGGTGATGGGTGTTATGCGAAAGGCTTCCTCGCCGCTTGCCTCGATGCGGAAGTTGTTGAGGTCCACGAAGATACATTTGTTGTCATGAACATTTGGTTTAGGTATGCTGCGGTACTCGCGGCGTGCCTTCAGGCGGATGAGTACAAGGTCGCTGAGCAGCAGGGAATCGGTGTTGACGATGAAGCTGGGACGCGGTGTGTCGCAGTACTGTCGGGACTTGGCTCCCCACAGGTATCTGTTTATCTTGCTCTTGAGCTGTATGTCTACGATTTTCCAGCCGGGTTTCAGCTCGCTCTGTGTCAGCTGTGACTCGATCTGTACGGGTGCCGGTTCGGCATCAAGGTATATCGTCTGTGCATGCGAAATTGTCGCGGTAAGGATGGCTGCAAGACCGAGGATGATTGTTTTTGCTTTCATAATGGATACAAAGTTAAGAAAAATGCCGAGGTTTGTGGCTCTCGGTTTTGTGTTTTAGTTTTTTTTAATTATTTTTGCACCGTTATATGTATATGTCTAACCATATTATAAATATAGTAGAAAAGTGACTCTGGCTATTGTTATAATCATCCTGCTTGGCTATGTGTTTATTGCCAGCGAGCATCTGACGCATGTGAACAAGGCTCTGGTGGCAGTGTTCTGTGCTTCTGTGGGTTGGGTGCTGTTTATCAGTTCGGGTACGTCGATGATTGACGTGCTGCATGCACAGGAGTTCCGTGATTTCCTGGCGGGCGGACCATATAGCCTGTACAAGAGCAAGGTGTTCATAGCGGACAGGATATTCCTGCGATATGTAGGCGAGGTGGGTGCGCTGGTGCTGTATCTGCTGGCTACGATGAACATAGTGCAGGTGTTGCTTAACAACGAGTGTTTCTGGTTTATCGAGAAATGGCTGCGCAGCAGGAATACGAACGTGGTTGTGTGGGTAGCGGTAATGGTGACGTTTGCCATGAGTACGTGTATCGATACGCTTACGCTGACGGTGATGATGCTGATGGTATTGAAGCGTCTGCTGCGCAACGGGAAGCAGAGGATGTACGTCGGTGCTGCCGTGGTGATTGCTGCGAATGCGGGCGGTTGCTGGACGGTAATAGGTGATGTGACGGGCCTGATGGTGTGGACGAGCAAGGCTGTGGCTGCAACGAACTTCAGCCTCATGCTGCTGTTGCCGGCCATGGTTGCGACGGCTGTTCCTGTCTCGCTGATATGCAGAAAACTGCCCGAGCATCTGGATCTGGAGCGTCCCGCGTATGTGTTCCGTGGTGATGACAGCGTACTGAAGGTGTGGCAGCGGCTTTTGTTGCTGGTATTCGGTTTCGGCGGCCTGTGGTTCATCCCTTCGTTCCACCGTATAACGCTGTTGCCTCCGTTCCTGGGTGCATTGTGCTGCCTGGGTGTAGTGTGGGTGCTGAACGAGATTATTAACAAGCGCAGGATTGGTACAGAGCAGCCGCTGAACATTACGTCGGGCCGTACCCTGCAGTACGAGTGCATACAGGCTTTGATGTATTGCGTTGGTATCTGCCTGTGCGTGGATGTGCTGATCGAGTGCGGTGCGCTGCATTATGCATCGACCTTGTGTGACAAATATCTGCACAGCATATATCTGATAAGCCTGTTGCTGGGCTTCGTGAGCAGCGTCATGGACAATATTCCGCTGGTTCTGACGAGCATGAACATGTACAATGTGCTGGAGCCTGATATGGTAAAGGCCGAATATATGAATGCCTTCCTGGTGAACGGCCAGTACTGGCACCTGATTATGCTGAGCGTGAGCGTTGGCGGCTGCCTGCTGCCGATTGGCAGTGTTGCCGGACTTGCGCTGATGAAGAGCGAGGGCGTGACGGTTTGGTGGTACTTGCGCAGGATTACGTTCTTCGTACTGCTTGGCTGGGTATGCTCGCTGGGTACGTATTTCCTGGTTGACGCGTTCCTGCGTACGTGGTTCCCTAATTTCTAATTGCAGACGGTGATAGACTACGATTTGTCGCGGCTGGGCATTGAGTCTCTGAATGCCATGCAGGAGGAGATGCTGTCCTCGTGCCGCAAGTATGATAATGTTGTTTTGCTGAGTCCTACGGGAAGCGGCAAGACATTGGCGTATCTGCTGGCTCTCTCCGTGTGGAAGGATGTACTTGCCGGTAACGGTGCCTTCCCCTCGGTTCTGATTCTAGTGCCGAGCCGTGAGCTGGCTGTGCAGACAAGGGATGTGGCGGCAAGGCTGTACCGTGATGTGAAGGTA
>OMQX01000134.1 GCA_900313335.1 uncultured Prevotellaceae bacterium | reverse complement strand
AGTTCGTACCTGGTGACCAGAACGCAATAGCTCTGGTCTGCTCCGCGGCCTACACGGCCTCGTAGCTGGTGCAGTTGCGAAAGTCCGAATCGCTCGGCATTCTGTATAACCATAACCGATGCATTAGGTACATTGACTCCGACCTCGATGACTGTTGTGGCTACGAGAATCTGTGTCTCGCCCCTGATGAACTTCTGCATCTCTGCCTCCTTGTCCTGGGGTTTCATCTGTCCGTGTACCATGCTGAGGCGATAGGCAGGGAATATCTTCTGCAAATGGACGTATGCCTCCTCGACATTCTGTAAATCCAGTTTCTCGCTTTCCTTGACCAACGGGTAGACCATATAGACCTGACGTCCCTGCTGTATCTGCTGGCTGATGCCGCGATAGAGCAAATCGGGGTTGTTGTCATACATGTGGGTGGTCTTAACCGGCTTACGTCCGGGTGGCAGCTGGTCTATGACCGAGACGTCGAGATCTCCGTACAGGGTCATCGCGAGGGTGCGGGGAATGGGGGTTGCTGTCATGACCATGACGTGTGGGGGGATGTGGTTTTTGTCCCACAGGCGGGCGCGTTGGGCTACGCCGAAACGGTGCTGCTCGTCAATGACTACAAAGCCCAGGTTCCGGAACTGTACGTTATCTTCTATCACTGCGTGTGTCCCGACCAGTATATGTATCTTGCCGTCCTGCAGGTCCTGGAGTATGGTCTGTCTCTTCTTGCCGCGTACGACTCCGGTTAGCAACTCGACGCGTACATCCATATCTGCAAGGAGATGGCGGAAGGTCGAGAGGTGTTGTTCGGCGAGGATTTCGGTGGGGGCCATGATGCATGCCTGATAGCCGTTGCCTATGGCAAGGAGCATTGCCATAAGGGCAACGACGGTCTTTCCGCTTCCGACGTCGCCTTGTACGAGACGGTTCATCTGACGTCCGCTCTGCATATCCTGGTGCATCTCGCGTATTACGCGCTTCTGTGCCTCGGTGAGCTGGAAAGGGAGGTGATGGTGGTAGAAGTCATTGAAATATGTTCCTACGTTACGGAAGATGTGACCCTTGACTGTGCCCTGCCGGAATCGTGCGTATCGCAGGACTGCCAGCTGGACGTAGAAGAGTTCTTCGAACTTGAGCCTGTAGCTTGCCCATGACAGTTGGTCTGCGGTCTGGGGATAATGTATGTTCTGCAATGCTGTTGGCAGGCTGACAAGACGGAGACGGCTGAGTATGTGCGGGGGGAGGGTTTCCTGTATCCCCATGATGGGGCCGCAGTCGGCGTGGAGGGTCTTGAACAGGGTGGTCATGAATTTTTCGATGCTGCGCGATGTGAGTCCTTCCTTTTTCATACGCTCGGTGGTATGATAGTAGGGCTGCATGCTCATCTTGCCCAGCATGAGGGTTTCGGGACGGTCTATGTCGGGATGACCTATGTTGATACGTCCGTTGAAAGTGGTGGGTTTGCCGAATATAATGTAATCGGTGTGGAGTTTTACTGTCCGCAGGATATACTTGATGCCGGCAAACCAGACGCAATCTACCCATCCGTTACCGTCGGTGAAATGGCCTACGAGTCGTGTCTTGCGTCCCTCGCCTATCTGCTCGAAGCTGGCAAACTGGCCTTTGAGCTGTACAAAGGGCATATCGGTCGTCAGCTCGGATGTCTTGTAGAGTCGGCTGCGGTCGATGTGTTTGTAGGGAAAGAAATATAGCAGGTCTTCCCAGGTTTTCAAACCCAGTTCGTGCCGCAGGGTCTCGCTCCTTTTGGGACCGATGCCTGGGAGGAATTTCAATTCGGAAGATAGCTCTGCCACAGCTTTTAATACTGGTTTAGCTGCTAGTCCTGGTGCAATAGTTTGTTGTACATCATTCCCTGGCGCAGGGTTGCTGCCTGGTCGGTCTCCCCCATTGCTTGGGTGATTGTATATCCAAATTCCATGGCTGCGCCTGGACCGCATGCTGTAATAAACTGTCCGTCTTGTTGGCAGATTGCTGCTGTATATTGGGCTCCTGTCAGTTCGGTTTCGAAGCCGGGGTAGCAGGTTGCCTTGATGCCGTCGAGGATGCCCAGATGGCCGTATACCATGGGGGCGGCACAAATGGCTGCGAGTTTCTTCCCTGCGCGGTAGTGCTTCATGATTCCGTCGCACAAGGGCTGGCAGGCATCCAGATTGGATGCGCCGGGCAGGCCTCCGGGTAGTACCAGCATGTCTGCGTTGCTGAAATCTATCTTATCAAGCAGTGTGTCTGCCACGAAACCGACTCCATGGGCGGATGTGACTATCTTCTCGCCTGTAATACTGACGGTCTGAGCTTGGATGCCGGCACGACGGACTATATCCAACGGGGCTATCATTTCGATGTCCTCGAAGCCTGTTGCAAGAAAAAAGTAAATCATACAGGATGTGATAAGTTATGATGTTTTAGGGGTTAGTGTTAGGGAAAATTTCATTATTCCTTCTGCAAAGTTAAAAAAAATACTTAACTTTGCCCGTCAAGATAAGGAAATCGTTATGCGAAAACTTCGTTTTGCTCTTTTTGGCAATATCTATCAGGCTAAGAAATCGACATCGGCACAGAAACTGCTGGTATTGCTGGAGGAACGTCAGGCTACTTTGTTGATAGACCGGCCTTTCTATAATTATCTGGTCGATGAAATGAAGATTAACGTCAAATGCAGCGAGCTGATTGATGGTAATGATTTTGAGGCTGATTTCGTAATATCCATGGGAGGTGACGGGACTTTTCTGGAGGCTGCGCGCCGTGTCGGGGATAAGGGGATTCCTATCTTGGGTATAAACATGGGGCGACTGGGTTTTCTTTCGGATTATCAGGCTGAGGATATTCCGGCTGCAATCGATGCTATTTATAACAGTGATTTCAAATGCGAGGAACGAAGCTTGCTACAGGCTGATTTCTCGGACAGTTGCAACTGCGATAATCCTGCCCATTGTCCATTTGCGCTGAACGAGGTTTCGGTTTTAAAACAGGATAATTCGTCCATGATAAGTATTCGGGTTGATATCAACCATGAGTATCTGACTACGTATCAGGCTGACGGTCTAATCATAAACACTCCGACTGGCAGTACGGGGTATGCCATGAGTGTAGGCGGAAGCATCATGGCTCCGGGTAGCAATACCATAGGGCTGGTTCCGGTTGCTCCTCATTCCCTGACGGTTCGTCCTCTGACGCTGCCTGATGATAATGAGATTACATTAACCGTGGAGAGCCGTTCGCACAATTTTCTGGTTTCAATTGACGGACGTAGCGAATCGTATCAGGAGGGGACGCGCATTACCGTAAAGAGGGCGCCATACTCGGTTAAGGTATTGAAAAGAAGTGAAGCGAGTTTCTTCCGTACACTGCGAACAAAACTGATGTGGGGGGCTGATCCCCGGGAATAAGAAAGGTATGCTGAGATAAATGACTGCCAGAGAAGCTTTACATCATCCTGAGGTCTTGCGCTGGTTTTGGCTAACCAGCCATGGCATACGCATGAAGGCTATAGTGAATATCATTATAGGTCTGGTTATTGTCGGTATGGACTTCCTGCTCATCTGGACAACCAAGATGTGTATCGACATCGCTACGGGACAGAGTAACAGGTCGTTGGTTTTGGCCTGCTGCATAATGGTTGCCATAGGGATTGTGAATATCGGATTGGCTTTTTCTCGCCGCTGGGTAGGAGCACTGCTCGGACTCAAGAGCCAGAACCTGATGCAGCTACGTACATTCTCCCGGCTGATGCATAGTGTATGGAATGGCAAGGAAAGTCTGCATTCGGGAGATGTGATGAACCGTCTGATACGCGATGCCAACGAGATTACGGGTGTTATTACCGATACACTGCCAATGGCTATATGTACGCTTGTAAGACTGGTTGGTGCATTTGTATTCCTGTATAGATTCGACTCTGCCTTGGCTTGTCTGCTGATGGTTGTTGCCCCCGGCTTCGTAGCACTCAGCAGGTTCTATATTCGCAGGATGCGTACACTGACACGGGAAATACGTGACACAGATAGTAGGATACAGAGCATTCTGCAGGAGAGTATTCAGCACAGGATGGTTATCAAGACGCTGGAGCAGACAGATGGAATGGTCGAACAGCTTGCAGATGTACAGGCGCAGTTGCGCCGTCAGGTCAGGCACAAGACTTTGTTCTCCAGCTTCAGCACTCTGATTGTGAATTTTGGCTTCTCGGCT
>OMQX01000137.1 GCA_900313335.1 uncultured Prevotellaceae bacterium | reverse complement strand
GTGAAGCGGCTGATGTATGGGAAGGCTGGCATTGAGCTATTGAAGAACAAACTTGTATTGGAACATGTACTTTTCAACTAAATTGCAGAAGAACCATTTGTCTTTTCAAAGAGAAGGTGTAACTCAAAGAAGATATGGGTTATTTATCCTCGTAGTGGCCGTATGCGGTTAGGACGAGAACAAGTACCTCTTGTTATTTTTGACGGGGGATTACTTAAAGCTAAGTGTTGCGCGTCGATAGTTGTAGGAAAGCCAGTAGCTTCGCTTCAAGGGTTCGGACAGGAAGGAGCGGTCTATCAATTCCTTGGCCAGGGGGTGTTCGGTAGCGAGGAAATCAAGTTCGCGTTTAACCAGTTTTTCGGATATGCCTATACGGCGTCCGAATTCCTCGAAATCTTTTCTTCCTATTGTTCTTGTATCGGTGAGGTTCATGCCTTCCTGGAATAATCCTTTGTCAAGTGCAAATATGCGTGACATATTAAGATGGAGGCTTGTATTGATGAGGTCGTAAGCTGGTGCAAGGTGGTATTCTCCGTCGCCTCGGTTGATGAGTGAGAAATTCTTGAGATGTGCATCGTCGTTGAGTGTAAGATAGTTGAAAACGACTATGCGGAAGAATTTAAGTATCTCGACGGGTGCGGCTTTTACGTATTTACGTATGATATTTGCACATTCTTCGTAGCTGAGATTGCTGTATTTGAAATCGCTGCCTCCATTGGCATTGGTCAATCCTGCAAGTGAGGCAAAATCTTCCTGACTGTATTTCTGCCCGTCTTTTCCTACATCAAAGCGACGGCAGATATAGGCTGCTTCTCCGTCACGGAAGAAACAGATGGCATTGGCGGCTGTTTCCATATGATAGACTTGCGAGGCAAGTTGCATGGTAAGGTGTTCGTTGGCGGGGCAATATTTGCGTTCGAGCAGTGCGTATGATGAAGGGGCTGGTTTCAGTATGTATGTTCCTCGCTCGTTCTCGGCAGGCCTGACTAACTGATTATTGGAACTGAGGACCAGGCTGGCCTTGGGTTGTACTCCGGAAAGGGAGATACGCCCTACGTTTTTCAAGTAGGCTTCGTTGTCGGCACCATCGTTGGTCGGGCTGTTGAAATCAAGGATATGTGAAACGGGTTTCCCGTCGAACAGGTGTTTGCGGGCTGCTGGCGAATATGTGTCAAATCCTGGCTGTAGGGTGGATGGGCATACTTTGAGTTCTGTCATATCTTTTACATGGGTTTGACGGTTACTGCTCCAATGGTGTCATGTTGTGCGGTTGCTATCATAATACCGAAATCATCGTTCTCGTCAATGTGGTGCAACATGGATTGTACCTGACGGTTGGAGCCTTCGGACAACATGTTGAAGAAATATGGAAAGAGGTGATCGGAGTGGTATGGTTTATTTGTTACTGGCATTGCAAGGCATACTGGTTCGCCATGATAGTCTTCGTGGTAGGCAAAAACATATTTGCGTGCATCTGTTTCCGTAAGGATGCCTGCTTCTATATCGTTGACGTAGACTTTACATTTTCTCATAATCCAGTTGCTTGATGTTAATGTCGGTTTGCAGACCTAATGTGTCGAGGATGGCTAATAGTGTGGATAGTTGCGGATTGCCTTCTCCGCGTTCGATGGCGACGACTGTATTGACTGCTACGCAGGCCAGATCGGCCAATGTCTGTTGGTTGATGCCCAGCTTCTTGCGTCTTTCCCTGATGGCATTGCCTATCTCTTGCTGTGTCATATTACCAATATATTGCGATTTTGGTGCAAAGGTAATCATTTTTTTTAGAATCGCTCTAAAATTCGCAATAAATTGCGATTTTTTGCTTTTTAATGTTTATTTTTGCATGCAAAGAGTTGTATGGAATGAATATTGAGGTGCATCCGCTGGAGCCGTTTTTGCCGGAGAATGGCAGGATTTTGTTTCTGGGAAGTTTCCCTCCGCCGCGTGTCAGGTGGAGCATGGAGTTCTTTTATCCTAACTGGATAAATGATTTCTGGCGGATAATGGGGCTGATATATTTTGGTGACAAAACGTATTTCGAGGTCAGCGGCGAGAAGTGTTTTGACCGTGGGCGCATAGTGGATTTCTGCAGGAGCAGGGGGATTGCATTGTTTGATACTGCATGCAGGGTGCGCAGGTTGAGGGACAATGCCGATGACAATTTTCTGGAGATTGTGGAGGGTACGGATGTCTTTGCCTTGCTGGACAGGATGCCTGGATGCAGTGTCGTGGTTACGACGGGTGGCAAGGCGAGCGAGGAGTTGCAGTCGTACCTGCGGGGTAGGGGGATAGTGGTCGGAATCCCTAATGTGGGTGGTTGTGTGGAGATTGACGGGTGTGCGGATTCGGCAATTGGCAGGTCAATTACGTGGTATCGCATGCCGAGTTCTTCCCGTGCCTATCCTATGAGGCTGGAGAAGAAGGCGGAGTATTACCGTGCATTTCAAAACCTATTGACTTGAGGGCTTCGTCCATTGCCTGGACATCGAGGTCGTGGCCTGTTACCTGGGCGTTGCCGCTTTGCAGGTCGATGGTGACGTGTTCGACGCCTGTGCACGAATAGAGTGCTTTTTCGGCATTGGTGCGGCAATGGGTGCAGTTCATTCCCTTGATGGTGAAGGACAGGGTTTGCACGTTGGTGCTGCAGTGTGTGGAATGGCAGTGGTCGTGGTGGTGTTCGCACGAGCAGGTATTGCTGTGTGTGAGTTTCATGCGCAGTATATTGAGCAGCAGTATGGTGAGCAGTATGGTGCATGTCCATTGGAAGGGGCTGCTGTGTGTGCAGCCTTCTGCTGTGCGTATAATGGATGGTGCGAACCATTCGCGTGGCATGAGGTAGTCGATGCCGTATCCGAAGGCAATGGCTCCGCAGATGATGCTGATGAGATAGAGGCAGAGGGTCTTTCTGCCCAATACCTTGTTTATAACAAGTATGCTGGCGGCGTTGCTGGCAGGTCCTGCCATAAGCAGAACGAGGGCGGCTCCGGGGGTGAGGCCCTTGAGCATAAGGGCTACGGCAATGGGGATGCTGCCTGTTGCGCACAGGTACATGGGTATGCTGATGCATAGGACGAGGAGCATGGACATGAGGGTGTTGTCCTTGAATGCGGCAAACATTGATTCGGGTACAAAGACGGTTATCAGTCCTGCTATGATAAGTCCGAGGACAAGCCATTTGCCTATGTCTGCCATCATCTCAACAAAGCCGTATTGCAGGGCTTCCTTGATCCTGTGGGCAATGGTCTTGCTTCCCGGGGAGGGTTGTGAAGCGTGTTCCTGTGTATCGGCCGAGGATGAGCGGTCACCGAAATTGACCAGCGCGCCGCCCATGACTGCCGTGACGAGGGCTGCTATTGGGCGTACGAGGGCGAAGGGGAGACCCATGATGGAATAGGTTGCGAAGATGCTGTCGATGCCTGTCTGTGGTGTTGCGATGAGGAAGGAGACGACGGCTCCCTTGGATGCTCCCTCGCGTCGGAGGGACATGGCGGTGGGGATTACGCCGCAGGAGCACAGGGGGAGTGGTATGCCCAGGAGTGCTGCGTATATGACGGAGCGGAATGTCTTGCGACTGAGGTATCGTGTGTAGAAGCTGCCGGGAATGAAGGCGTGCATGATGCCTGCAATCAGGAATCCGAGCAGCAGATATGGTGACATTTCGTTGATGAGTTGTATGACTTGTTCCATATTTCTTTTGTTTTCGGATGCAAAGATATTAAATTTCCCTTGTATATAATTGTCATTTTTATATATTTGCGGTGTTTTTACTGGTAAAATGATATTCTATTATTCGGGTTGCGGTAATAGCCGCTGGATTGCCGAGCAGTTGGCTGGCCGATTGGACGAGGAGCTGTCTTTTATCCCCGAGCTGTTGCAGAGGGACGGTAAGGAGTATGCTGTCAGGGAGGGTGAGTCCGTGGGATTTGTGTTTCCTGTGTATTCGTGGGCAGCTCCGGAACTGGTGGAGAGGTTTGTGCTGGAAACTAAGTGGTCGGGCAAGCCCAGA
>OMQX01000138.1 GCA_900313335.1 uncultured Prevotellaceae bacterium | reverse complement strand
GAGGTCGACAGCATGTGAACCTCGTCGATGATAAATACCTTGTATTTGCCTGTCTGTGGCGGGATCTGTACCTGTTTTATCAGTTCGCGTATATCCTCGACGCTGTTGTTGCTAGCAGCATCCAGTTCATGGATGTTCATGCTGCGTCCCTCGTCGAAGCTCTTACAGCTCTCGCATTGTCCGCAACTCTCGCCGTCTGCTTGAGGTGAAAGACAATTGATGGTCTTTGCAAAGATACGCGCACATGTGGTCTTGCCTACACCTCGGGGACCACAGAACAGGTATGCGTGTGCAAGCTTGCCGCTGTGTATTGCATTCTTCAGCGTGGTCGTCAGGGACTGCTGTCCGACGACCGTATCGAATGTCATTGGGCGGTACTTGCGTGCAGATACAATGTACTCTTGCATTATAATTTAATGTTAAAAGTTCAGTCAGTCTTTAATTGCTACAAATTTAGAATATTTTATTCATTAATGCACACATGTCATGTCTTTTTTTTCTATCTTTGCGACAAAATTAGCAAATATTCCGGGCAATACAAATATGGCATTATGAGCAGAATGCACTCTCTTGTTGATTTCATTGGCAGACATAAATACGCATTTACCGTATTCTTCATTATACTGATAGTCGGATTGTTGGATGAAAACAGCTGGTATAACCGTTACCAACGTTTGCAGAATATTGACAAACTGCGTATTGAGATGCAATCGTACAAGGATCAGTACGACAGTGATACAAGGGAGTTGAAGCGCTTGAACCAGCGTGACTATGTCGAGAAATTTGCACGTGAGCGTTATCTGATGAAGCGTGAGAACGAGGATGTCTTCGTAATCACACAACGTCCAGACACCAGTTCATTCCAATGAGGTATATATTGAGATTCCTGTATTGTACGTATCAGTTGCTGATATGTTTTCCAATATTGCTGATATCTACAATCCTCACTGCCATCTTTACATTAATAGGATGCTCTTTCTTTAACGCACGTTGGTGGGGCTATTATCCCGCGATGCTGTGGAGCCGCATGATGTGTCTCGTCCCATTGCTGAAGGTGCGCATCGAAGGTGGTGGCAACCTGGATCCAAAACAGAGCTACATATTTGTTTCCAATCATCAGGGGCCGTACGATATCTTCCTTATTTACGGATGGCTGGGCCGTCCGTTCAGATGGCTTATGAAGAAGGAGCTTGCGGATATCCCCCTGGTTGGCAGGGCGTGTCTGAAAGCCGGGCATATCCTGGTAGACAAGAGCGGTCCAAAGGCAATAAAACGTACCCAGGATCAGGCGCGTGAATCATTGCGGGACGGAGTCTCAATTGTAGTATTTCCCGAAGGTGCCCGTTCCTTTACAGGTCACATGGCTCATTTCCGCCGCGGTCCTTTTCAACTGGGACACATGCTGCAATTACCCATAGTACCTGTTACTATTGACGGCAGTTTCCAGGTGCTTCCTCGTCAGAAGGGATTTAATTTTGTCACACACCACACCTTGCGCCTGGTGATTCACGATCCTATTCCATATCGCGAGGATATGGATAGTATCATTCGTGAATCATATAGTGTGATAGAGTCAGCGCTGCCGCTTGAGATGCAGGGCTTCAGGGAGAATCCTGACCAGTAGTTGTCAGCCTTGCCTTACAGGTATTGACGCAACACGTGCCTTGTGACGACCGCCTTCAAACGGCGTGTTGAGGAACTCGTCCATAATGGCCCTTGCAGTCTCATTGTCAATAAAACGGCCCGGCATTACCAATACGTTGGCGTCATTGTGCTGACGTGTAAGATGCGCAATCTCCGGTGTCCAGCAAAGTCCTGCACGTATGCTCTGGTGCTTGTTGAGGGTCATCGATATTCCCTCGCCGGAGCCGCACATGGCAATGCCGGGATATACTTCGCCGCGTTCCATGCCTTCGGCCAGTGCATGGCCGAATTCAGCATAGTTGCAACTGTCCTCGGTGTATGTACCGTAGTCCTTATATTCCAGACCTCTCTCCTCAAGGTATTGTTTTACATACTGCTTCAGCTGAAAGGCAGCATGATCCGATGCCAGACCTATTATCATAGTTATAGGATTGTCTTTGCTTGTTTGTATACATTCTCGGCAGTGTAGCCCAGTTTCTCGTCAAGTACCTTGTATGGTGCAGAGAAACCAAATGAATCCAGACCATAGATGAAGCTGTCCGGATGTGCGCCTACGAGGAAGCCCTCCAGTGTTACAGGCAATCCTGCGCTCAAACCGAATACCTTGCTGCCGACAGGGAATATCTGTCGCTGGTATTCTATCGGCTGCTGGCGGAAGAGACCTTCGCTTGGAGCACTCACAGTACGGACCTTGTATCCGTCTTTGCGCAAGAGACGTGCACCTTCAATCAGAGTGCTTACCTCAGAGCCGTTGCCCACGAGGATTATATCAGGGTTCTCGTCGCTCTCTGCACTGATATAGGCACCCTTCCTGACCAGTTCGTATGGTGTGCCTGTTGGTAGTGGTACGATATTCTGGCGTGAGAGGATAAGCGCAGTCGGAGTGTTCATGTTTTCCATTGCCATCTGCCAGCATACGGTCGTTGCATTGCAGTCTGCAGGACGCAAAACCAGCATGCTGTTACGCCCGCTGTGGTTCTTCATCCTTTCCATGAGGCGAACCTGTGCTTCCTGCTCAACTGGCTCGTGGGTAGGTCCGTCCTCTCCGACACGGAATGCATCGTGGCTCCAGATAAACTTTACCGGAAGCTCCATCAATGCAGCCATGCGAATAGCAGGCTTCATGTAATCGCTGAAGACAAAGAATGTTCCGCAAGCTGCAAGCATGCCTCCATGCAGTGTAATACCAATACATACACATGCCATTGTCAGCTCGGCAACACCTGCCTGCAGGAATCCGCCTGCAAAGTTATCGCGGGAAATCTCGGTTGCACCGCCCTTTATAAAGCCGTCCGTCTTGTCCGAATTACACAGATCGGCACTGCTTACAATCATATTGGGTACAGTCTTTGCCAACAGTGAAAGACATGCACTGGATGCGTTACGCGTGGGTTCACCCTGCTTCTGCTCGAGTGTTTCCCAAGGGATATTTGGCAGACGCCCTTCAAACCAGTCTTCCTGCTGTGCAGCCTTTTCCGGATTTGCTGCTGCCCATGCCTTTTCCTCCTCGTGACGGCTTGCAACAATACCGAGCAGTTCCTTGCGACGCTCGTCGTAAAGTTCCTGAACCTCGGGACGGATAACGAATGCATTGTCCGGATCATAACCCAGGTTCTTGACTGTATTGCGATATGCATCGCCGCCCAAAGGTGCTCCATGCGTCTTGCAAGAACGCTCATAGCTGCTTCCGTCGGCCTGCCTTGCACCCTTGCCCATAACACAATGGCCGATAATCAGTGTCGGCTTTCCGTTACGGACAAGTGCAGCGTCCAGGGCTTCACGTATCTGCTGTACGTCATTGCCGTCAATTGTATGTACGTTCCAGCCCATTGCAATGTATCTTGCAGCAGTATCCTCGACAGTTACTACCTGTGTCTCGGTACTGAGCTGTATGTCGTTTGCGTCATAGAACATGACGAGGTTGTCCAGCCCCAGTGTTCCTGCAATACGTGCAGCACCGTGCGAAATCTCCTCCTGAATTCCACCGTCGCTGATATAGGTATATATCGTCTCCTTCTGGAACGTAGCATTACCGGTACGCGCATACAGGCATTTTGCAGCCAATGCAGCACCTACTGCGTATGTATGTCCCTGTCCCAATGGACCTGAGCTGTTCTCAATGCCCCTGGCATAGTTCAGTTCGGGATGTCCAGGGGTAGGAGAGCCCCACTGACGAAGCTCCTTCAGCTCGTCCAGTGTAAATTTACCGGTGAATGTCAGAACACTGTACAGCATGGGCGACATGTGACCCGGGTCAAGGAAGAAACGGTCCCTGCCTTCCCACAGAGGGTTTTCGGGGTCCTGTATCAGATACTCGCTGTAAAGTACATTTATAAAATCAGCTCCGCCCATGGCACCTCC
>OMQX01000140.1 GCA_900313335.1 uncultured Prevotellaceae bacterium | reverse complement strand
CCGTATATAGTTATAGGCAGGAAATACCAGCTGGTTTCAGTGCCGCCGCGCACGTACCCGAAATCCGATTCGGTATACGGGAATAGCAGGGGGCGGGACAGCGCAGGTATTGTGCGTGACAGCATCCGCAGGACTTATCCGCAGAAGATCGGGGGGGACGAGACGGTTGACGTAAATACTGCCGACAGCGCAATGTTGTGCCGTATACCGGGTATAGGGAAATATTATGCTTCCCGGATTGTGCGCTATCGCAACCGCCTGGGTGGTTTCGTGTCGCCACAGCAGCTGCTGGAGATAGAGGATTTTCCTGCAGATGCCCTGGCGTGGATAACGGTCGGCCCATCACCGGTTATCAACAGGATGGATGTAAACCACTTGAGCGAGAGGAAGATGATGAAGCATCCGTATATGGGCTACTATCGTGCATCCGAGATAGCTGCATACCGCAAGGTTCATGGCAGGCTGGACAATATCAAGGCGTTGTACGGCCTTCAGCATTTTTCCGAAAGCGACATACAACGCCTTGCTCCTTATTTGGAATTCAGGTAGAACTGTTATTCCTTCAGGGGATTCCACCCCTGGGCCTTTAGCTCAAACTCCTGTCCGTCACGTGTTATCAGGGCCTTGCCCAGAGACTCCTGTGTGATGTATCCTATTATCTTGATGTCCTCGATTTCCGAGATAACATCATTGGTTGTCAGCGGAACGGTGAAAAGCAGTTCGTAGTCCTCGCCTCCGTTCAGGGCACATGTGCTGACGTTCAGGTTGAACTCCTCGGCAGTTACTGCGGTCTGATAGTCAATGGGGATGCGCTCCTCGTAGATGCGGCATCCGCATTTGCTCTCGCTGCATATATGCAGGAGCTCGCTGCTCAATCCGTCCGAGATGTCCATCATGGATGTCGGCTTGATGCCTGCTTCCTTCAACTTCTGGATGATATCCCTTCTGGCTTCGGGCTTCATCTGCCTTTCCAGGAGGTATTCGCGTCCGGCAAAGTCGGGCTGGGGGATGGCGTTTATTGCTTCTTTCGCACTCGTTCCGGTGGCTTTAGCCTTTTCCTCTGCTTCCCGTACTTGCTGGCTGTACACGGCCTTTTCGCGTTCCAGCAGTTGCAGGCCCATATATGCGGCACCCAGGTTTCCGCTTACGCAGACGAGGTCTGTTTCCTTGGCACCGCTCCTGTATGTGATGTCCTCTTTGGGGGCTACTCCTATTGCAGTGATGCTTATGGCAAGTCCGGTCATACTGCTTGTGGTGTCTCCGCCAACGATATCTACATTGTGTGCCTCGCATGCCAGGCGCATGCCGCTGTACAGTTCTTCTATGTCCTCGACCTGAAACCTCTTGCCCAATGCAATGCTTATTGTAATCTGGCGCGGAGTGGCATTCATGGCATAGATGTCGCTCAGATTCACCATTACTGCCTTGTATCCGAGGTGCTTCAGGGGCATGTATGTGAGGTCGAAATGAACGCCTTCCATCAGCAGGTCGGTAGTCACTACGGTCTGCATGCCGTCCTCGGGGGCTATGACAGCACAGTCGTCTCCCACACCTTTCAGCGTGGATGAGTTCCTGTATTCCAGATTACTGGTCAGTCTCTTGATTAAACCGAATTCCCCCAGTTCAGATATTTCCATACTTTATGAACGTGCAATCATTTCGCGCATGATTTCTGCCATGCGGGGCTGTGCCTCAGCTGCAGCCTTCTGAACATCTTCGTGGGTGACTTTCATTACCTGTGCATGACCTCCCAAATCGGTGATAATGCTTACGCCAAAGCATTTGATACCAACATGGCGGGCTACAATTACCTCGGGTACGGTGCTCATGCCGACTGCATCTGCACCCCAGTGTGCGAACATACGGTATTCTGCCGGTGTCTCGTAGGTGGGACCTTGTGTGGCCAGATATACGCCGTGGCGTACCTTGATGGCCTTTTCGTGTGCAATCCTGTCTGCAAGGTCAACAAGATCGGGGTCATAGGCATGTCCCATGTCCGGGAATCGCGGGCCTTGTGGAATATTTGCGCCACGCAGGGGATTCTCGGGCATATTGTTGATTTGGTCGGTGATAATCATCAGGTCGCCTATGCGGAAGCTGGGGTTGGTTCCACCAGCGGCATTGCTCAGGAACAGGGTTTTGATTCCAAGTTCATGCATAACGCGGATAGGGAACGTAACTTCCTTCATCGAGTAGCCCTCATAGTAGTGGAAGCGACCTTCCATAGCCAGAATGTCCTTGCCTCCGAGCTTGCCCTCGATCAGGCAACCGGTATGGCCCTCGACTGTGCTGACGGGGAAATTGGGGATATCCTTATATGGCAGTTCAGTGATTTTGTCGATTTCTGAAGCCAGATCGCCCAGACCGGTGCCCAGAATGATGGCGGTTTCGGGCTTTGTCGTCATCTTGGATTTAATCCAATTGGCGGTTTCTAAGATTTTGCTGTACATAACCAGTTATTTTTTCATTAAACAATTCGCCTTTATCTTGCTTTATAGTTACTCTTATCGGCAGGACCCAGATTGCTTCCTTTATGTCATCGGGTATATTCTTCAGTATCTGCAACCTGGTGGCATCCTTCTCGGTAGTGATTATCATCTTGGGTTCCGGCATCTCGCGGAATCGGCGTGTGATGTTGCGTATGTCGTCCGACTTGTAGTAGTGATGGTCGGTAAATGCTACGGGGCGAACGTCCCTGATATACATTCGCATATCCATCTCCATCTGCCAGGGGTTCCCTATTCCGGACACCAGCAGTGTGTGGATGTGTGATACCTTTTCCAGGCTCCTGAATTCGTCACTGCCATACATGTGGACCAGCTTGCCGTATTTCAATGATGCATAGAACAGGCTCTGGAAGGGGCGGAGCTGGAGTGACTCGCTTACAATGCGGTACTCGATAGGTGACATTACCTCGGGACATTTGTTCACAATTATAATGTTCGCCCTTTCCTTGCCGGTCCATGGCTCGCGCAGACGTCCTGCCGGCAGCATGTAGTCGTAGTTGATCATCCGGTGATAGTCTACCAGCAGGATGTTCTGCCCGGCTTTCACGTATCTGTGCTGGAAGGCATCGTCCAGCAGGATTACATCTACGTCGCTTGTTTCCTGATCGTTCATCAGGCGTGTTATCCCACGTCTCCTGTTCGAGTCCACGGCGACATATATATCCGGGAATTTCTGCTTTATCATCCATGGCTCATCACCGATTCTCTCTATTGGTGTATTCTTCTTTGCCAGGATGTAGCCTCGGGAACGTCTCATGTAGCCTCTGCTCAATACCGCCACCCGATGGTCTTTCTTCAGCAGCCTGATAAGGTGTTCGACAAAGGGTGTCTTGCCGGTGCCCCCGGCTGTGATATTCCCGACGCATATTATGGGTATGTCATATCTGGTGCTCTTGATGATGCCCCAGTCAAACATGCAGTTCCGTATCATTGCACCAAGACCATATAGCCATGAAAGCGGAATTAGCCGCTTGTCAATATGAATCATATCACCTTCCATGGTATTGCATATTTAATGGTCTTAAGCGAAACAAAGATAATATTTATGGATGATTCAACCAAATCTTTGGGCACTTTTTATACATTATATATATATAATACGCGTGAGAGGAAATGTGGCTGGTGCAAAAAAAGTTTTAAAAACATTTGGTCATTTCATAATTTTGGCATACCTTTGCACTCGCAAATGAGCCGGAGGCCCTCTTGTGAAGCGGGTCTGGTAATTTATCGGCTTTTAAGCAAGCGATCTTTGATATATTTCCATAGACAAATAGAAAAGATGTAGTACAAGATAGAGTAAAGTACGAGAACCGTTTATTCTTTTTTACGGTCAGGTCAGGCTTTTAATGATATTTTACAGTGAAGAGTTTG
>OMQX01000142.1 GCA_900313335.1 uncultured Prevotellaceae bacterium | reverse complement strand
AACGTACAAGGATTGTCAGCTGCACGCACGTCAGCAATGTGCTGGGAACGGTAAACCCTGCTAAGGAAATAGTACGCATTGCCCACGAACACGGTGTCCCTGCATTGATAGACGGAGCACAGAGTACTCCGCATTTCGCCGTGGACGTACAGGATCTGGATTGTGATTTCTTTGCCTTCAGCGGACACAAGATATACGGACCTACAGGAGTAGGCATACTGTATGGCAAGGAGGAATGGCTCGAGAAGATGCCCCCGTACATGGGTGGAGGCGATATGATCAAGACGGTTTCCTTCAACGGGACGACCTTCAACGACCTGCCGTACAAATTCGAGGCGGGCACACCCGACTACATAGCAACAACCGGACTTGCAAAGGCCTTGGATTATGTATCATCCATAGGTATGGACAATATATACAGGCATGAGCAGGAATTAACAAGATATGCTATGTCCCGCTTGCTTGAAATCGATGAAATGGTAATTTTCGGTCCAAAGGATAATCACGATGCAGTAATATCATTCCAGGTAGGCAATATCCACCACCTGGATATGGGTACCCTTCTGGACAGACTTGGTATTGCCGTCAGGACGGGACACCACTGTGCCGAACCCCTGATGCACCGCCTGGGCATCGAGGGAACGTGCAGGGCAAGTTTCGCACTCTACAATACTATGGAGGACGTGGATACCCTGGTAAACGGCATCAAGCGCGTAAGGCAGATGTTCTGACCTACTTACAGAGCAGCTCGCAAATTCTGTCCTGGAAACTGCGCCCCACACTGGAAGCAGGTATTCCCTGGTTAATTATTGAAAAGCACATATTGTGACCGTTACTGGCACGATAGTATCCTGCCAGCGACACTATGCCCGTAACAGTTCCCGTCTTGGCGTGGACGTTCTTCTCCGCAGCCGTTCCCTTCATACGTTTCCTCAGCGTTCCGTCAACGCCTGCAACAGGAAGGGCAGAATACAGCTTTTTATAGATTTCATCGTTATTGTATGCATATACCAATGCCTTAACCAATGCACGAGGTGTTACATAGTTGTACAGCGAGAGGCCGCTGCCGTCGGCTATCTTGCACTGCATGGTGTCAACACCTGCTGCATCGAGCATGATGTTTATGCGGCCGGCCGACCCTGCACGCATGTATGGATTGGACAGCTGATGGAATATGCTCTCGGCCATCATATTGTCGCTGTTCTTCAGCATTGGGATAATTGCTCCGGCAATAGTGTACTGCTGCGATGCCACCCAGGGAATGGCATTTGTCTCTACATCGTCCCAGCACCATCCCCATCCCCTGCTGTCGACCTGCGGTGTATATACATATTGTGAACCGAGGTATTCCAGCGAGGTAATGGCAGTAAGTACCTTCAGGCACGATGCCGGTCGCATGCGCTGGTCGGCATTGTGCTCGTAAACGACCTTGTTCCTGTCCAGGTCGTACACACATATACCTATCAGGCTGGTTTCCGAAATATTGCTTCTGCACAGCCGGTTTACAGCACCGAATCGTGACGATGAACACGACACAAGCAGTACGGCTGACATTAGGATAATTAGTTTACGCATCATAAAAAAGCTTTATTTTATATGCAAAAGTATAAAAAAATATACATGCAAGATATATCTTGCCAGTTTTTTGGTATCTTTGTGCGCTAAATAATTTTATAATCAATGAAATTGATAATAAAGACTGGTCATGATAAGAAAGTATGATTTTCTGATAATCGGTGGCGGTGTGGCTGGAATGAGCTATGCACTGAAGGTCAGCAAAAGCGGCAAGGGCCGGATAGCGCTTATCTGCAAGACTACACTGGACGAGGCCAATACAGCCAAGGCCCAGGGAGGTATAGCATCGGTGACGAACCTGATGGTTGATAATTTCGAAAAGCATATCCAGGATACAATCATTGCCGGTGACTATATTTCCGACCCCGAGGCTGTCGAGCAGGTAGTAAAGGGAGGTCCCGACGGTATAAGGGACCTGCTCTCGTGGGGTGTTAATTTTGACAAGAAGGAGAATGGCGAGTTTGACCTTCACCGCGAGGGCGGACACAGCGAGTTCCGCATCCTGCATCATGCCGACGATACCGGTTTTGAGATCCAGCGCGGTCTTATGGAGGCTGTACGCAAGGATCCCAATATCGAGGTGCTGGAAAATCACTTCGCCGTCGAAATCATCACACAGCATCACCTGGGAATACGCGTGACGCGACGCACTACCGACATCGAGTGCTTCGGTGCATACGTGCTCAATCCCAAAACAGGAAAGATTGACACCTACCTGTCACGTGTAACGCTGATTGCAACCGGAGGAACCGGTGCCGTATATGCTACTACCACCAACCCCAATATAGCAACAGGTGACGGTATCGCTATGGTATACCGTGCAAAGGGTAAGGTCCGTGATATGGAATTCGTACAGTTCCATCCCACAGCACTCTACAATCCTGCAGAGCGTCATCCCGCCTACCTGATTACTGAAGCAATGCGAGGTTACGGTGGTATCCTGCGACTGCCCGACGGTCAGGAATTCATGCAGAAATATGACGAGCGCCTGTCGCTTGCACCGCGCGACATCGTGGCACGTGCCATAGACAATGAAATGAAGATACACGGCCTCGAGCATGTATGCCTGGATGTCACCCACAAGGATCCCGAGGAGACAAAGCATCATTTCCCCAACATATATGCAAAGTGCCTGAGCATCGGTATTGACATCACCAAACAGTATATCCCCGTTGCCCCGTGTGCACATTACATGTGCGGCGGTATCAAGGTCGACCTCAATGCCCAGTCGAGCATCAAGCGCCTGTATGCAGTAGGCGAGTGCTCCTGCACGGGCCTGCATGGTGGCAACAGGCTTGCAAGCAATTCGCTGATCGAGGCTGTGGTATATGCCGATGCAGCAGCAAAACACTCTATCGGGAATATAGACAACTACACCTTCAACGAGCGCATACCCGAATGGAATGACGAGGGTACCATGTCCAACGAGGAGAAGGTGCTGATTGCACAGGATGCCCGCGAGGTGAACCAGATAATGTCCACATACGTAGGCATCGTACGCAGCGACCTGCGACTGCACCGCGCATGGGAACGCCTGGATTTGCTTTACGAGGAGACGGAGCACCTGTTCAAGCGTGTCAAGCCTACAAAGGACATCTGCGAACTGCGCAATATGATAAACGTGGGCTATCTGATAACGCGCCAGGCACTGGAACGTAAGGAAAGCAGGGGCCTGCACTATACAATTGACTATCCCAAGCACGCATTGGATAAGTGAAGAAAAGTATTTTTGGCATATTGCTTTGCATGGAAGGAGTCTTTCTGCTCCTTACTATGATTGTCAGCCTCATCTATGAGGAAAGTGACTGGTGGGCATATCTCTTGTCTGCATCCATAAGCTTTGTCATAGGCCGTATATGTATATGGCTGAGCAGGAGGGACAAGGACAACAGGAGTTTCACACGTGCCGATTCCTTCATGATAGTAACCCTCTCATGGGTTATATTCTCGGTAATAGGCATGATACCGTTCATCCTGATAGAGAAAATGGATCTGGCAAGTGCCTTTTTCGAGACAATGTCCGGCTTTACCACCACAGGAGCAACCGTTATAACGGATATTGACTCCATGACCCATGCCCTGCGCTTCTGGCGTTCGCTGACGCAATGGATGGGCGGTTTGGGAATTGTAGTATTCTCGTTTGCACTTATTCCGGTAAGTGAAATGAAAAACAACAATATATTCTCGGCCGAGGTAACAGGCATAGGACTGGACAAGATAAGGCCCAAGATAGGC
>OMQX01000146.1 GCA_900313335.1 uncultured Prevotellaceae bacterium | reverse complement strand
ATAGAGGCTCCGTTCTTTGGCAAGAACGTGCAGTCGATGCTGAAACTGGGGCGTGCCCAGGGGGTGGCAATGGCGGCTGCGATTGAGAGACAGGTGCCGATTACGGAATATGCTCCGACGAAGATCAAAATGGCCATCACGGGTAACGGTAATGCGAGCAAGGAGCAGGTTGCGGATATGTTGCGCAGGATGCTGAAGCTGGACAAGGAGGAGCTTGGAAACTTTCTGGATGCCACGGATGCGCTGGGTGCTGCGTTTTGTCATTTCCTGCAGATGAGCCGTCCGCAGTCGGAGAAGAAGCATACAAGTTGGAAGGAACTGGCAAGGAAACAGGGAAAAATCTGAATGATTAAGATAGAAAACGGAATAGTTCGTAATCCTGCATGGAGGATGGCCGAGCCTGTAAACCTGGAAATCCGGGAGGGCGAGCAGATTGCCATTTGCGGTGACAATGCTGCGGGCAAGAGTCGTCTGGTGGAGATCCTGACTCAGCATTATCCTTTGTTGCAGAACGAGGTGCAGTTCGACTTTGAAACCGAGATACGCAAGGTGGACGAGGTGACTGGCGTAAAGCGTCTGGTGTGCGAGCAGATCAGATATATTACATTCCGTGACAGCTATGGTGATCAGGACGGACAGTATTACCTGCAGCAGCGGTGGAACCAGCATACCATAGAGGATGACATGCCTACGGTTGGTGAGCTGCTGGAGCGTATACCCGAGCAGCGGGAGGGACTGCGCAGGGAACTGTACGGGACTTTCGAGCTGGATTCGCTGCTGGACAAGTACATAGTGGCTTTGTCGAGCGGTGAGCTGCGCAAGTTCCAGCTGATAAAGACGCTGCTGTCCAACCCGAGGGTGCTGATTATGGACAATCCGTTTATCGGGTTGGATGCCAAGATGCGATCGCTGCTGCATGATTTCCTGGAGAAGATCACCCGCGAGACGAATCTGCTGATTATACTGGTACTGAGCAAATATGACGACATACCAACATTCATAACCCATGTGATTGAGGTGAGGGATATGGTTGTGCTGCCAAAGGTACGGAGGGAGGATTTCCGGAGTGGTGTAAAATCTGTTTCTGATGGTTCCGGAGTGAAGAAGAATGATTCCAGGGTTGTGCCTGGGGCGAAGAAGATACTGGATTTCCACAATGTGACGATACGGTATGGTGCGAGAACCATACTGAAGGACCTGAACTGGACGGTGCGTCAGGGTGAGTTCTGGGCATTGAGCGGTGATAACGGCTCGGGCAAGTCGACATTGTTGTCGCTGGTATGTGCCGACAATCCCCAGGCATACGCCTGTGACATAGAGTTGTTCGGACATAAGCGCGGCTCGGGTGAGAGTATCTGGGACATAAAGAAACATATCGGCTATGTAAGCCCCGAGATGCATCGGGCATATATGAAGGATATGCCGGCGATAGACATAGTGGCAAGCGGGCTGAGCGACAGCATAGGGCTGTACCACAGGCCTAAACCCGAGGAGAAGGAGCAGTGTATGTCTTGGATGAGGACATTCGGCATCGAGGGGATTGCGGACCGTACTTTCCTGAAGCTGTCCAGCGGCGAACAGCGTCTGTGCCTGCTGGCACGTGCTTTTGTCAAGGACCCGGAACTGCTGATCCTGGACGAGCCCATGCATGGGCTGGACCTGAAGAACCGCCAGATGGTAAAGGGTATTATTGACCGTTTCTGCTCTGACGAGAAGAAGACGATGGTGATGGTTACCCACTACGAGGAGGAGCTTCCGGGGTGTATAACACATAAATTGTATCTGACGAGAAACTGATGATTGCAGTCGTAAAATATAATGCAGGTAACATACGTTCGGTGCTGAATGCGCTGAACCGCCTAGGGGTTGAGCCTGTGCTGACGGATGATGCGGAGGCCTTGCGCAATGCAGAGCGTGTGCTGTTCCCGGGTCAGGGCGAGGCGGCTACGGCTATGGCGTACCTGAGGGAGCGCGGCCTGGACAGGGTTATATGCTCGCTGAGGCAGCCTGTACTGGGTATATGTATCGGCCAGCAGCTGATGTGCAGCCACAGCGAGGAGGGCAATACGGATTGCCTGGGGATATTCCCGATGGAGGTTGTGCGCTTCCAGCCACAGAGGCATGAGGACAAGGTTCCGCAAATGGGATGGAACAGCATACATAACCTGAAGACGCGGTTGTTTGACGGTGTGGACGAGGGTTCGTTCATATACAACGTGCATAGTTTCTATGTGCCTGAGTCGCCCTATACGATTGCAAGTTGCGAGTATATACTGCCTTACAGTGCAGCGCTGAACAAGGATAATTTCTATTCCACGCAGTTCCACCCCGAGAAGAGCGGCAGCGTGGGAGAACAGATATTGAAGAACTTCCTGAAATTGTGAAACGACCGATGATTGAGCTGATTCCTGCCATAGACATAATCGAAGGTAAGTGTGTGCGCCTGACAAAGGGTGACTATGACACCAAGAAGGTGTATGGTGACCCTGTGGAGATGGCTGTGCGCTTCCAGCAGCTGGGGTTCAGCCGTCTGCATGTCGTTGATCTGGACGGGGCGAAGAGCAGACATGTTGTAAACATCGATGCTCTGAGGGGCATAACGTCGGCAACAGACCTTACTGTGGACTTTGGGGGCGGTGTGAAGACCGACGAGGACCTGGAGAAGGCATTTGCTGCTGGTGCTGGAATGGTTACGGCTGGCAGTATTGCGGTTACTGATCCTGACAAGGTGTTGTCGTGGATAGGGAAATTCGGTGCAGGGCGTCTGATACTGGGTGCTGACGTGCGCAATGGCAAGATAAGCATAAACGGTTGGAAGGAGGACAGTCAGGAGGACTTGATTCCGTTCCTGAAGCGCTATGTGGATGCCGGTATCAGGAATGTGCTGTGTACCGAGATCAGCAAGGACGGTACCCTGGAGGGGCCTGCCATTGAGCTTTACAGGGAGATAATGAGGCACTACCCCACCCTGCATCTGATTGCAAGCGGGGGTGTGGGATGTGATGATGATATAAGGGCGCTGGACGATGCCGGCATTCCTGCCGTTGTGTTCGGGAAGGCGTTCTACGAAGGGAAAATTACAATTCATAATCAATAGTTGCAAATTGTTAGCCAAGAGAATCATACCTTGTCTGGACGTCAAGAACGGTGAGACGGTGAAGGGCACGAACTTTGTGAACCTCCGCTCGGCAGGCGACCCTGTGGAACTGGGGCGTGCATATAGCGATGCGGGTGCGGACGAGCTGTGCTTTCTGGACATTACAGCCAGCTACGAGGCGCGCAAGACATTTACGGATATGGTCGAGCGTGTGGCACGCGAGATAAACATCCCGTTCACTGTGGGGGGAGGTGTGAACGAGGTAGCTGATGTGGAGCGTCTGCTGGGTGCCGGTGCGGACAAGGTAAGCGTGAACTCGGCTGCCATACGCCGCCCTGAATTGATTGACGAGATTGCCGCACGCTTTGGCTCGCAGGTTCTGGTATGTGCCATAGATGCAAGGCTGGACAGCGACGGATGGCATTGCTATACCAAGGGTGGGCGTGAACGTCAGGAGCTGCCCCTGATGCAGTGGGCACACGAGGCGCAGGAGCGTGGTGCAGGCGAGATTCTGTTCACGAGCATGAATCATGACGGGGTTAAGCAG
>OMQX01000152.1 GCA_900313335.1 uncultured Prevotellaceae bacterium | reverse complement strand
ATGAGAGCTGTTTTGTCCTCTGCATCAAGCATTGCCTGTACCTCGGCCTTTGTCTCAGCATCGTACAATGGTGAGTCGATCCACTGCTGGGCAGTAGCTGTGCATTTCTGGATTAGTTCGTTGTCCATGATAGTATTTTCTTTATGGTTGATAGAATAGTTTTCACTACAAAGTTAAAAAAATGGGTGGAAAAATGATACAAAAAGAAGGAAAAAAATCAAAGCTTTCCCAGAATTCTGTCCATTACCCAGTTTGGCGATGTCGCAGAAACGCAATCGGCATTGCAGATACTGCGTCCCTGAAGGTGTCTGACAACCTCCTGAATCAGCGGCAACTGAACATGTGGCGGATTAGGAACACGTATTTCCTGACGCCCCTGACTTGTTGTAAGTGCAATGGGTTCGTACGTGAATACCGAGAAACAAATCTGACCTTTCTCTCCAATTATCTCAATACGGTCTGTCCGGGCGCTGTCGTGTCCAACGAAACACCACGAACCACTGCCAGGCAGACCGTCCTGGAAGCTGAATGCCGCCGACACGGTATCCTCACTGCTGTATAGTCCACCACGGTTAGCATGATAGCCGGCAACATGTACAATTGGTCCGAATATTTCCTGCAGCAGGTCAATCTGGTGAGGTGCAAGGTCATAGAAATATCCTCCACCGGCTATATCACGCTGAACTCGCCAGGGTAGGGAATTGCTGTTGTAATCCAGATCACGCGGTGGGCAGGAGAATCTTATCTGGACATTTATAACGCGTCCTATGCTACCATTCATTACCAGTTCCTTGACTTTCTGGAAATAGGGAAGGTATCTGCGGTAATATGCGACAAAACATGGAACGCCTGTTTCGCGTGATATGCGTATGACGCGCTGGCAATCCATATACGAAGCAGCCAATGGCTTTTCGACATATACTGGTTTTCCAGCCTTGAGGGCCATAATAGCGTATGTCACGTGGCTTGATGGCGGTGTCGCAATATATACTGCATTTACGTTGGAATCAGAAATTAGGGCCTGTGCATCGGTATACCATCTTGGTACATTATGACGCTCGGCATATGAACGTGCCTTTTCTGCACGGCGAGACATTACGGCAACCACGCTGCTGCCGTCAACAAGTGAAAAGGCGGGACCTGATTTTTTCTCGGTAACCTCGCCACAGCCAATAATTCCCCACGATATCTGCTTCATATTACCAAAACTTAATTAAAGAAATTCCAGGAGAGGCCAAAATTCACGTTCAGCCCGTTCATTGGATAATGCGGTACAAGGAAACGGTTACCGCCGCCACAGGTTGTATGTGCCACATTTACATAAATGCGACAATGTTTCAGGTGGAAATTAGCATAGGCATTAAGTATGGGATAACAACCCAGTTTCATCTGAGTGTTATTGGGATCCTGCACAGCAAACAGTCCGGAAGCCGGATGATAGTCAGGTGCAGTGTAATTCGTAAAGAAACGCAGATCCGTTCCTATCTGGCAGCGCAGTACCTTGGCTATTCGGAAAAGGAAATAGAAATTGGAGTATATGTTTATTGCAGGTAGGGGAAGTGCCTGACTGTTTGTGCTATGCTGATAGGTAACCTCGTTGTCCCAATGGATAATCTTCCATGACAGGTCCTGCAGCAATGATGCACTGAGTACCTGAACGCTGGACGGCGTCTGTAAAACGCAGACGTCATGCGTGAAATCAGATGGCGTAGTACTGGTTGGGCTTACACCAGGCTTTGGGGTATTAGCCATCTGCAGATAAGTATAGTTTGTGATGTTGGCAAAACCGAACCTGAGACGTGTCTTGGTACGTGAGTATCTTAACTCGGCATCCAAACGCAGCGTTACCTGTCTTGATAAATCATCATTGTCCCACATGGTGTAGGTATTACGATAGTGACGCCAGAAATAACTGGGATTCTGATTCATGAACTTGAAACCAAGATCCAAGTTCAGGCTGTCCTTTGACGAGATGCCTAGATTCAAATCTCCTCGTGCATCGATACTAATGTCACCGACGTTTTCTCCCACGATACAGAACTCGCCATTGACATCATAGTGCAGCAGCTTACCATTACGCTTGCTTATCTCGCCACCTATCAGAACGTCGTGCTCGCTTACATTGTCCATAGACATGATATCGTTATTCAATGTAGGCAGGCCATATTTACGATACTGGTGTGTTGCAAAGAATGTGATTCCCATCTTTACCCACTTACGGAAACCCTCACACATTGCAAAGCCCAGCGTATTCCTTATTGTAAGTGCTGTTGCATGATCCTCGATACCTCCAAGACCATAGGGATGGTAACGTGTCCAATAATCCCTGTTGTAACCGTTGTCATAGAATGTATGATCCAGATGACGTACGTCTATGGTATGGATAATACTGGCAACAGGAATGTAGTCCTTGGGCTTGACCAACTTTGATTCCCAATCAGCAAGAAGCGAATCAACTGCGAATTTCCTGGCAACAGAATCCTTCATCAGCATATCGCGCACACTGTCGGGGAGTTCAAGTAGCAGATCGGTAGCACTTGGTGGTTTGGGTTTAAGGCTGTCGGGTACAAACCTTTCCTTGTAATACCCCAGATTGTAACGTTGTGTCAGAAAGTACGTCTGATCGTCATTGCGGTTATATGTGTCATTAAGGTTGATTGGCACATCACGATCGTCAAAACTGCGCTGGAAGATGTCTGGGGTAACAACATACCTGTCATCTGCAATACCGCCGTTTTCGGCACATTTCATGTGGTTTGCATTTATGTATGCATGCATGTTGTATTTGTCACCGCGGTAGTAACCATATACGGTACCGCCGAACTCACTTACCTGTTGCTGCGAGTACAATCCGCGGCCATACAGGTAGTCAAGCTTGAAACCTATGCCTGATACTTTGTTTATATTGGATGCAAAATATGCACGTACACGGGCTTCGCCAGTAATCTTGTTGCCCATACTATGATAGGCCAGGTTTGTTATAGGCGAAAGAGTGTTTGTGAAATAGAAGTCCCTTACACTGCCACGAAAATAGTTGTAGGGCGAAAGGAACATCATATCCTTCACTTCATTGCGGTTCATGAAGATACGCGAAAGTCGGGCTGAGCCTACATTTCCCAGGTCCGAGTATTCGCCGTTCATGCCGTCGTTAAGCTTCCAGTTCTGGAAATTGTGGACAGCCGTGTCGCGATTCACGGCGGGAATGACTGTTCCAAGACGTTCATCTATTTTCCACTGGAACTGTCCGATGGGAATCTTTACTTCCGTCTTGGTAGTGTCACGTCCCCAAACCTTGCTGTTCTTATTCTTGCTGCCGCTATTCCACCGCTGATTGCACCCATTGTATCAGAATCACCACCAAG
>OMQX01000153.1 GCA_900313335.1 uncultured Prevotellaceae bacterium | reverse complement strand
TTATATATTTTGTTCCATATGGGTGTAATTTGTTCTAAATATATATGTGATAATATAGTCCAACCAGACATAGTTTGCCCTTTAAATAGCACTATGTCTCCGGATAGTGTCAATAAGTGAATGATTTATTTCTTTACTCCAATATATAAAAAAAGCGTGGAGACTCTCCGTTGCTCGCTCCACGTACTGAGGCCCTGAGATTGCCCTATTCATCAGAACGAGCAACCTAGACCCCACGCCGATATGTATTAAGCATACACACGACACGTTCCTAACTGTTTATACAGAGGTGATATGTCAGTATATGTCATCTAAAACATACCCATGGGCGTCTATCGTTGCTGTTGTTCTTTGATGAATATGAAATTTCTCAGGTTTCAGTACGTCAAGAACAAAGCGCGTGATATACGCCTTTTCCATAAATGGTGCCCCACACTGCTTTTGGAACTCTTTCCTAACAGCATTCCCAGTAGCTATTCATACTACCTTCGGCGTGAGTCGTTGTGCAAATATATGTATTTTATATATATGTTGCAAGAAAAGGAATAAAAAAATTTATTTTTTCTATACAAGGCGCATCGCCAGTCTACACGTGCAACCCCCCAGGTGTCTGCATGTGTACCCTACTGGAGTCTGCAAATCCTGTCCACCCAATTTACTTACTTACTTACTATTTTCAAAAAAAGGGGTAGGAAACCAGAAAAGCGAGAGGCCGTTTCACGGATAGCAACACGCCGTTTCTCTGTGAGACTCACGACGTCAAGTAATTGCACGGCTCGTATTCGGGTCAGCGACATTCAGTCATTGCTGCTATACACCTCATTCTCGCTTAATCGGTTTGTTCGTAGTAGTAAGAGTAGTCAATACCCTTCATAAAGATCTCCCGGTCTTCAATGAGGTCTGTCATAGCCCCCATGAGCATCAGCCGCTCGCTGCTTGCCGTCGGGAGACAGGAACTTGAAGTGGTTAGTGACGCTAACCAGTTGAATGCCATCCTTCTTCATTTTCCCTTTTAGGTACTTCCAATAGTTGCGGCATTTCTCATAGTTCTCCTTATCGTTGATGGCCCTAACAATGTCAGTAGCCGAGAACCACCATTTGCTCTGTTCTTCGTCCCATACGGCCCTAACCTCGTGGTCACCCCAAAACCTTATAGACTTCTTGCTCATAGATTTCGTCCATGCCGTTATATCTGTTTTTCCTTAACCAACTACGTCCACAAAGATACGATTAAGCGAGCACAATACAAAATAAATTGATTTGTTTTTATTGTCGATTTCTTGGTTTGTTGGGTATAAAATGCTAATTTTGCAAGCGTTTATGGAGAAGTTACTGAGTGAAGTGCAGTTGGCAGAACTGCGTAAGATGATAGATGATGCCAGGCGTGTGGTGTGCGTATGTCATGTCAATCCGGACGGGGATGCGCTGGGCAGTACGTTGGCGTTGTGGCATTGGATGCGTTCGATGGGAAAGGAGTGCAGTGTTGTCGTTCCTAACTGTTTCCCTGATTTCCTGGCATGGATGCCCGGTGCATCGGAGATTATCCGCTATGACAAGCGCAAGGCGGAGGCGGAGCAGATTATGGGGGAGGCAGACCTGATGTGGGTGTGCGACCTGAATTGTTCCAAGCGGGTGCTGGAAATGGAGAATGCGTTGCTGGGCAGCCCTGCGTGCAAGGTTATGGTAGATCATCACCAGGATCCGGATGATTTCTGTAATATGGTGATATCCGAGCCGCAGATGTGTGCTACATGCGAGATATTGTGTCATGTGCTGTATCAGATGGGTGTGTTGCAGGAGGCTGGTCTGGATATGGCTGTCTGCCTGTATACGGGTATGATGACTGATACGGGTGCGTTTACGTACAATAGCAGCCGCCCGGTGATATTCGATTGTATATGTCGCCTGTTGGAGCGTGGTGTGGACAAGGATCGTATATACCGAAACGTGATGTGGACGGCAACGCCTGCCCGTATGCGTCTGATTGGGTATATGCTGTATGTCAAGATGGAGGTGCAGAAGGGTTTGCATACATCGCTGATGACGTTGACTAATGCCGAGCGCCGTATGCTGGGTATAAAGAACGGTGACACCGAGGGTGTAGTAAATCTTCCCCTGCAGATAAGTGGCATGCGCCTGTCTGCCTTGCTGAGCGAGGATACGGAGCATAGGAATGTGGTGCGCATATCGTTGCGCAGCGTGGATGATTTCCCGTGTAACGAGATGAGCGCGCGTTTCTTTAACGGCGGCGGTCACATGAATGCTGCGGGGGGCAGGTTGGAGTGCTCGATGGATGAGGCTGTGAAGCGTTTTCACGAGGCGGTGAAGTCTTATGAGGCGTTGCTGAAATAGTAAGATAAGGGGGCTATATTGTACCATATTTAAATATAAAGTTGTATATTTGCGCCCAAAAGGGATAAAAACGGATGAATAGATATATAGTTCTGTGCCTTGCTTTGGTTGTCACGGCGATTGCCTTGGTTTCGTGTGGTCAGTCGGATACATCGTATGCCGAGCAGAAGAAGCGCGAGTCGAAGGCGATTGACAGTTTCGTGAAGCGCGAGGTGGTGCTGGTGCACGAAGGTGATACGCTGTTGTACATTGGCAAGATAAATCCTATCCCGTACGGGTATCTACATGCAGATTGTCCGCAAGGGTACGGGTACCTATATCGGCCGTAACGAGACCCGCCAGGTAAGTGCGCGTTTCTGGGAGTACAACATATTGGGTGACTCGCTGCAGCTGAGCAATGTGAACGGTGCCTACATAGGCAATCCAGAGGTGATGAACATCAGTAACAATTACGGTACGTTCAGCGGCAGCTACGACACGACGTCGCCCACGGGCTCGCTGATATACAACATGTATGGCAACAGCAGCGTGATAGCCGGATGGCTGGCTGCCATGCCTTACCTGCGTCTGGGACGTCAGAGCGGCGAGGAGGGTGTTGCCAAGGTACGTCTGATAGTTCCGCACAGCCAGGGACAGGTTCATGCTACGACGAATGTGTACCCTTGTTTCTACGAACTGACATTGACAGGAGGCAGATGATATACATACATGTTCCTTTCTGCAAGTCGCGGTGTCATTACTGCGACTTTTTTTCGTCCGTAAGGCTGGATTTGGTTCAGGGCTTTGTGGATGGGGTGTGTGCTGAGGCGGAGAGCAGGAGGGGCGAGATGGAACGTGCGGGTGCCAACACCGTATATATAGGTGGCGGTACGCCGTCGCAGCTGACGGGTGGTCAGTTGCGGCAGATATTCGGTGTCCTGCCGGAGCTATGCAGGGGTGCAGAGGTGACGATCGAGGTAAATCCGGATGATGTTACCGGGGATTTCGTGTCGGGCTTGCTGCGTACGCCGGTGAACCGTGTGTCAATGGGGGTGCAGTCGCTGGATGATGATGTGCTGGCGAGGATTAACCGCAGGCACAGGGCGGCTGATGCAGTCAGGGCAGTGGGTATGCTGCGCGAGGCGGGGTATACAAACCTGAGCCTTGACTTGATGTACGGCTTGCCGGGTCAGACGATGGAGACGTGGAAGCGCGACGTAGACGGTGTGCTGGCGCTGGACGTGCCTCACCTGAGCGCGTATTCCCTGCAGTGGGAGGATGGAACGGTATTGTCTCGTATGCGTGATAGGGGAGAGGTGCAGGAGGCGGACGAGGAGACATCGTTGGCAATGTACGGTTATCTGGTAGATATGACGCGTAAGTGCGGAATGGAGCATTACGAGATAAGTAATTTCTGCAAGCCGGGGATGTATTCGCGCCACAACAGCGGCTATTGGAGGGAGGATGCTTATGTGGGCTTGGGACCGGGGGCGCACAGCTATGACGGGCATCGTGTGCGTCGCAGCAATGATGCTGACCTTGAGTCTTATTGTGCGGGACGTGTGCTGTACGGGGAGGAGCATCTGACGGACGATGAGCTGTATGACGAGATGGTGATGAAGCGCCTGCGTACAAGTGCTGGTATATGTATTGCCGAGGTGCCTGCGGAGCATGTGGATTATTTGCTGCGTATGGCGGAAAAGCATATACGGTCGGGCAGGATGGTGCTGGAGGAGGGGCGTCTGCGTCTCAGCAGTGAGGGTATTTTCGTGTCAAACGACATTATGTCGGACTTGATGTTGTAAAACATAATTCCGTGTGGTATGGATGTCGGGTATTTTGTGTATTTTTATACCCGATTTTGAACTTGAACTGACACAAAATACAATTAAATACCTATACTATGAAAGTTTATCAGACACAGGAAATCAAGAACATTGCCCTGTTGGGTAATGATGGCAGTGGTAAGACAACCTTGACGGAGAGCCTGCTCTATGAGGCAGGCCTGATAAGCCGTCGCGGCCGTATTACCCAGCATAATACGGTGAGTGACTATTTCCCCGTAGAGCAGGAGTATGGATACAGTGTGTTCAGCACGGTATTCCATGTCGAGTGGAACAACAAGAAGCTGAATATCATTGACTGTCCGGGCAGTGATGACTTTGTGGGTGCTGCGCTGACGGCAATGAATGTGAGCGACACTACAATACTGTTGCTGAAGGGTGCTAATGGTGTAGAGGTGGGTACGCAGAACCATTTCCGCTATACCGAGAAACTGGGCAAGCCGGTTATCTTCCTGGTGAACCAGCTGGATGACGAGAATACCGACTTTGACCGTATACTGGAGCAGCTGACGGAGATCTACGGCAGCAAGGTTGTGCCCATCCAGTATCCTGTAGAGTGCGGTCCTAATTTCAACAGCCTGATTGACGTGCTGCTGATGAAGAAGTATTCGTGGGGTCCAGAGGGTGGTGCTCCTACTATCGAGGAGGTTCCTGCTGACCAGATGGAGAAGGCTATGGAGATGCACAAGGCATTGGTCGAGGCGGCTGCTGAGCATGACGAGGGTCTGATGGAGAAGTTCTTCGAAAGCGAAACGCTGACCGAGGACGAGATGCGCGAGGGTATCCGCAAGGGTCTTGCCAGTCGTGGTATGTTCCCGGTATTCTGCGTATGTGCAGGCAAGGATATGGGTGTACGTCGCTTGATGGAGTTCCTGGGCAACGTGGTTCCTTTCGTGGATCAGATGCCTCAGGTGCATAATACCCGCGGCGAGGTGGTTAACCCGGATCCGTCGGCTCCTACAAGCCTGTATTTCTTCAAGACTGCCGTAGAGCCTCATATCGGTGAGGTGCAGTATTTCAAGGTTATGAGCGGTGTTGTGCATGAGGGTGATGATTTCACAAATGCCGACCGTGGTAGCAAGGAGCGTATCGCACAGTTGTTTGTTTGCGCAGGTGCACAGCGTATCAAGGTTGACCAGTTGGTAGCCGGTGATATAGGTTGTACTGTTAAGCTGAAGGATGTGAAGACGGGCAATACGCTGAATGACAAGAACTGCGAGAACCGCTTCAACTTTATCAAGTACCCGAATCCCAAGTATAGTCGTGCGGTGCGTGCCGTGAATGAGCAGGAGACGGAGAAGATGATGAATGCCCTGCAGAGGATGCGCGAGGAGGATCCTACATGGGTTATCGAGCAGTCTAAGGAACTGAAGCAGATATTGGTTCATGGTCAGGGTGAATTCCACCTGCGTACGCTGAAGTGGCGCATGGAGAACAACGAAAAGATTCAGATTGTGTTTGACGAGCCTAAGATTCCTTATCGCGAGACCATAACGAAGGCTGCGCGTGCCGATTATCGTCACAAGAAGCAGTCGGGCGGTGCTGGTCAGTTTGGCGAGGTGCACCTGATTGTGGAGCCTTATTACGAAGGTATGCCTGATCCTGATGTTTACAAGTTCGGCAATCAGGAGTACCGCATGAATGTGAAGGGTACCGAGACGGTTGACCTGGAGTGGGGCGGCAAGCTGGTATTCGTCAACAGCGTTGTGGGCGGTGCCATCGATG
>OMQX01000154.1 GCA_900313335.1 uncultured Prevotellaceae bacterium | reverse complement strand
TCCTCCTCGATATCATCCTCGTCCTGGATGTTGTCAATGTTGCTCTGGATAAGGTGGTCAAGGTCCGCCTTGCCGAAATTGGCTGGTCTCATGTCGCTCTGGACACGTGTGCCCATCATGTATAGAATTGCCGAGGACAGACCGCTGGTCAGGCGGCTGATCGGCCACAATATGATGTAGAACAGCAGGGCAGGGACAGCGCATACACGCAACATTCCGTTCGGGTTGATGCGGAACAGCGTCTTGGGCAGGAACTCGCCTACGAACAGAACGATGGCTGTGCCTATCAGCGTCTGCAATATCAGCCCGTGAACGATATGCGCCATCATTATACCGTATACTACCAGCGCAATGTTATTGCCCACCAGTAGTGTGGACAGGAAATTGCTCTGATGGCGGTAGAATATGTCTATGATGCGCGAAGTGAAGCCGCGCTCCTCGCGTTCTATCTCGAACAGCATCTTGTTGCTCGATACAAAGGCTATCTCCAGACCTGAGAAAAAGGCAGAGAAAAACAGGGCGGCAATAATGCCTGCTGCTAGTGTATGGTCAAATGGTAATGTCATTTCATGTTCATTATTTTCTGTTTCTCGGGGGCGGGTGGCAGCAGCCGTGATCTCTGCTCCTGCACCTGTGCCGTGGTATCTTCCTGTGCAGGTGCAGGCTCCTCGCCGGTGCCTTCGGCATCTGATGCAGGGAAGTCTCCCACCGAGTTCCGGACATTATATCGTGTCATCTCCTCGTTACTGCGGAATTCCGTTCCGTACAGAGTGCGGTCCGGTGTGATTATTTCCATGGGACAGTGGTTCCACATCTCGTGTTCCCTCAAGTCCCAATAAAGCATTTCAGTATTGAAGACCGTGCCTTCTATATTGCGCACACGCACACGTCCTCGCAGTTCCCACAGTCTCTGCTCATGCAGGTAGGCAGTATCCGCCTGGACATACAGGTCAACGTGGAATTTGTTGTCCAGGCGCAGCATCAGCAGACCCTTGCAGAATTTCCACGTAGGCTGCTTGCCGTCACTCATGTAGATGTCCCATTCCTCGGCCACCATGTGGTAGCGTATCAGTCCCGAGTCGGATATCAGCGTGCTGATACCTGTCGAGTGCATAAAGGGAACGGAATCCTTGTCGTCTACAGCCTCGGCAGTATGCTCTACAGTATGCGTACATGACCAGAAAACAGGTACTGTGCACAATGCAGCAAGCGCCAGAGCCAGATGGCGAAGTATGATAGTATGGCAGATGCGTTTTAAACTGTCGGGGTCCATTGAATGGAGTCTCGGTGGAAATTACTGGATTTTATATTTCATGAACCAGCGTTCGTTGAATGTAACGCCCAGATTGATAACAAAATAGTTCTCTGTAATCAGAGACTTGTCTGCAGGAGCACGGCGCAGCCACTGCAGACCGAGGTTGATTGTCGGGTGTATGCCGGCACGGCGGTTGATAGAGTTGTTTATCGGTAATCCTGCACCTATGCTTACACTCGTTTCGCTCGGCCCGTTGTTTTGGCCGAATGCCAGGTATGGAGTAGTGTATGATACACCCATACGGTATTTTACGTGGTTGAAATATCCGCGCATGGCCATTGGGTTGGGAGTCCATTCCAGTCCCGCCTTTATCTGGCTGCTGTTTCGGTACGAGCCTTTTATGCTGTGATATGTGACACCTTCGGTGGTGGCAATCATCGTCGGTACGCGGCAGCTGCCCCATCCAGTGAACGAGTAGTCGGCAGAGACCAGCAAGTTGTTCTTGTGCTGCCATGCCAGACCTCCCGAGTATTTCATTGGCAGGTCAAAGGCATTCTTGTCTATGTCCACTGTCAGCGTGTCTCCGCTGTCCATGTAGCGTAACAGCATGCCCTCACCGCCATACGAGTGCCCCAGTGCAACCGTTGCACCTATGGTCAGCCAGTCCCTGCGTGACAGGCGCAGGGCGTACTGTGCGCCAAAGTCCAGCTGGTATGTGGTTGCGCTGGCAGTCGAGATATAGTTGAAGCCGTTGCTGTCGCTCATCGAGAATCCGTGGATCAGGTAGTGGGTATAGCTGCCCCACAGTATGTTGACGTGCATGCCTATGCTCAAACCGGCAAAAGGTTTCCATCCTAAGCCTGCAAAGGCCTTGCGCATACCTCCCTCACCCGAGTGGGCGGATGTGCTGGTGACAATTTCTCCCGTAATCAGGTCCCTGTATACGTTACCGTCAGTCGTGGTAAAGTTATATCCTACAGATGTATAAGGCTTGAAGCCGAACGATATGCCCAGGTTCCTGCGCAGTCTGAAACCGGCAATCAGGTAGTCGAAACTGGCATTGCGTATATTCTTGCTTGCCGTCTCGTTGCTCATGCGTCCGAAGCTGCCGCTCATGCCTACGTCCAGGATGAAGGACAGCGAATCAATATATGCGTACGAAGCAGGGTTTATCGTGTTCAGACGGTTTCCCAAGGGCAGGGCAACGCCCACACCGCCCATAGCGCGGCTCCATCCCTGTGTGTCATCGTTCAACAGGCCCATGCCTATCTGTGAATACGAGGAGTGGCTTCCTCCGGACTGTGCCGATGCCTGTCCTGCATTAACAAGCATGATGGCAATAGCCAGAAAAGCCGTTATTTTCTGCATGTATACCTTGCGTGCCAATTTGTCAGAATAGTTTTATTGCGTGTGCAAAGGTACAATATTTGTTGTAATTCCCCAAAAACAGTGTTGCTGAAAAATAGTCCTGTACCTTATTTTATATATATTTTTAACGTGTGTATACATTTTCCCGTCTTTTTTTCCTACCTTTGCGCCCGATGAAGCGTATAGTATTATTTTTGCTGATGTCCGTAAGCGTGCTTCTGGCAGCTGCCCAGAGTCCGTCCCATACCGAGGTCAGCGTCATTACCTGCAGTCCCGGAGACGAGGTATATTCTCTCTATGGGCATACTGCCATACGCCTCAGGGACGAGGCACGCGGGCTTGACATTGCAGTCAATTACGGCGTGTTCGATTTCAATACAGACCACTTTGCCTGGAAGTTTGTCCTGGGCGAGACCGACTATATGTGTATGGCGGTTCCCTGGGAGATCTTCATCTCGGAATACCGCCACCGTGGCAGTTCGGTAAAGGCACAGGTGCTGAACCTGACCGCAGAGGAGACGGATTCCCTCGTCCGTTATCTGGAATGGAACCTTCAGCCTGATAACTGCATATACCGTTACAATT
>OMQX01000155.1 GCA_900313335.1 uncultured Prevotellaceae bacterium | reverse complement strand
TGTTCCTCGCCATAGTTTGCCCCTTCCATTATCTCAAGCACATAATCTATTGTATCAGGTTTCTCTGCTTGCAACGAGAGTATGGCATAGACCATCGACATTATAAGATTGGCAGAATACGCCCATCCAATATCTCGCTTAGCCGCATACCACCATTCTCTCACATCCAGTTCAGGATGCGACTCATTCATTGCCATAGTAGCGATGTAGTATGCCTCGTTAAATGCTTTGTCAGCATCGAATTTGAAATAATACGGCCTATCTTTTTCTTTCAAATATACCTTATACAATTCCTTATTCAACTCATCACCATGCAGAAAATCATCAAGATTTCTGCGGTCAGTATATACAAGTTGTCTGGGTAAGTAAACTATCTTCATTTCTTGTCATCTGAATAAATATTGACTATAGATGTCACAAACGGCATATATCTACCTTTCCCCTTTCTTTGAACCTTCATAATATCTGGAAAATCCAGAGCGAACTGACCCCTCGAGCCAATGTTTCACTGACCCCTGAAAATTTTCTTATTTTGACCCCCTAAAAGTCCTGGCCGGCGGGGTCATTATTAAATTGGTTTATTTGCTTTTACTACCCTTGATCTTTCGCACGCTCTCACCAGACAACTCAATCTGATGGGCAGCGTGTATGATTCTGTCAAGTATGGCATCTGCGACAGTCGGATCACCGATGGCATCGTACCAGCTTGACACGGGGAGTTGTGAGGTGAGTATCATGGATTTCCTTCCATGACGGTCTTCAATGATGTCGAGGAGTATCGGACGCTCCTTGGCATCCAGCGGTACCAGGAACAGGTCATCGAGAATAAGCAGCGGGCATCGCTCTATCTTCTTCAACTCGGCATCAACTGTCCCCTTGACTTTTGCCACCTTGAGTGCCCCCATCAGCTTTGACGCATTGGCATAGAAGGTGCGTATGCCGTTCTTACATGCCTCAAACCCCAGCGCTGTGGCAATGAAGCTCTTGCCGGTTCCCGACGGTCCCGTGACGAACAGGTTCTGTCCCTGGCGGATGAATTCAAGTGACGCAAGCCGCTCCATCTGGTTTCGGTCCAGGCCACGCCCGATGGCATAGTCTACCTGCTCAATGAAGGCATCATACCTGAAAGAGGCGTTCTTGATCAGCCGTTGGATGGCAGCCGCAGAGCGGTAGTCCCATTCCCTGGCCAGCAGCCATGAGAGGAAGCCGTCCGGTGTCATGCTTTCTGCTATCGTGGACGTAAGGCTTTCTGAGAATGCAGCGGCCATGCCGTGCAGTTTCATGCGGTTCATCAGGTCAAGGGATATCGCATTGCGGTCCTTTTCCTGTACCACAGGTGCAGTCTTAGTGTTTATTTCCATTTCTGTTTGACTTTTTGTTTGACGTTGCAGGTTTCGTGTAGTAGTCGCGTCCGCGTATATTCTTATGCTGCGGAAGCGTGCGAGAAGCCTCGTTGGAAGGACTGGTGTCTGCCGACGGCATGAAGTCGGCATCGTCTCCCTTTTCGAGGATGTCCAAAATGTCATTATAGCCGTAGCGCCGTGACTGCGTGGCGCAGGCACAGGCTGCTACGAGGCGCCCGATGCCGTATTTCTTCTCAAGTGACAGGATACCCCGGCATGAACGGAAGGCAAGAGGAGGGTACTTCTTCAGGCTGGCTACCTCTTTCAGGTAGAGCAGCAGGATGTTGTCAATCTGTGCGGCACGCCCGTAGATTTCCTCTATGTCCTTCTCGTAGCTGCCGTGACGGCCTGGCAGATGATGTGCCTCCTTCTGCGTGTATTCGTACGGGGTGTCATTACGCTGGTGCGCAGTGACGAGCTTCAGACCATGGAAAATCTCCACGGTATCCGCATCGAAGACAAGGTCAACACGCTTCCCCACATACTCCTTAGGTACGCTGTAGTGGTGCTTGAAGAGCGTTACGTAGCTGTTGCGCATGACAGTGGCGCTCAGGCGCTGCTTCATCTGGTGCCGCCTCTCAGGAAGCGGGCGCAGGTAGCCTTTCTCGACCTGTTCGAAAAGCTCCCTGCGGGATTCTTTCCGGTTGGACATCTTCCTGCCGTTGAATACGTCCAGGGAATTACGGATGGCTGCATTAAGGGAGTCGAGGTCATGGAACACAAGGCCCTCGATGTCGGCATAGACAGACCTGTACATCAGCTTGACTGCATTCTCCACCAGTGCCTTGTCTTTGGGATGGCGCACACGTGCAGGATAGACGGCACACCCGTAGTGCTCGGCAAAGGCGGCAAACTCCTCGTTGATGACAGGCTCGTTGCGGTTGTTGCGTACAACGGCCGATTTCAGGTTGTCAGGGACTATGGCCAGCGGAGCACCGCCATAGAAGTGGAGCGCGTTTTCACAGGCCTTGATCAGGTCGCCCTTCTGCTGCGACCAGACGGCTTCACAATACGTGTAGTGGCTGCAGGGCAGGATGGAAACGAAGACCTCCACTCCGCGGACTTCGCCTGTCTCCGCGTCAACCACTTCCAATTTGTCACCGGCAAAGTCGATGTACATCTGATCGCCTGCATAGTGCTCCACATGTCCGACGACACGGGTGCCGAGCATATACTGCCTGAGATACTTGCCGAAGCTTGCGTGTCGATAACCGTCCGGATGCTCCCGCTCGTATTCTTCATAGAGAGACTTCACGGTCACGCCCTTGCGTTTGAGGCGTGCCGCATAATCGGGCAACAGGGCTTCAAGCTCTGTCTCACGCCGTGAGGGCTTGCGTTCCCGTTCATTACTGCCGAACATCTCCTGAAGATGATGCTCGGACATCGACATCAATTGTTCCATGGACAGGCCGCTGTCCTGAAACATGTGCACGTAACGTCGCACTGTGTTGCGGGATATCTCAAAGGCACTACTGATACCCTTTATCCCCATTCCCGTCGCATAGCAGCGGAGAATGTCTTTAATCTTACTGATCATTTTGTTATTTACTTAATCGCCGACCAGGACGATACGCAAAAATACAAAAAAATCCTGCCAAATACAATTTTGGCAGGGGTCAGTTTTATTTTGACTCTGAGGGGTCAATCAAAAAATAGCCAATGGGGTCAGTGAAACATGGCTCGAGGGGTCAGTTCGCTCTGGATTTTCCACTTTGCATCTTGGTACGGTTTTAATTGTGAAAGTATCTTGTTTTTTGCACTTACAAAAATACAATCCAATTCACTAGTGTCCACTAAAATATTT
>OMQX01000156.1 GCA_900313335.1 uncultured Prevotellaceae bacterium | reverse complement strand
AATTATGAATTGTGAAGGCTGCGATTAAGCAAGAGCAATGATAAGCTCGCTTAATTATTGCCGAGCGTGAGCAGGCTCGACGCGCAGCGTCAATTAGTTTCCAGCCATAATATCCAATATCTTGGTCACGTCAGCAATCCTGATTATGCCATTTTGGTTGGCATCACCTGGGAGACCTACTTGGCAGTCACTAACTGCAGCCTCTGCTACATACAGTGTGGCTTTTACACCTTGTGTTACGACTAAAATCGGTTGAAAGTTAAACGGTAAACGGTAAACTTTTTTCTTGTTTTTCCTTTATGAGCCGTAATCCTGATAAGGATAACACCATTAGTAATAAGGCTGTCTGTGAGTCAAACTTGTTCACAAGCAGGATTATTACTAATGGTGTTGTATGCTACGATAGGAGCATAATGCTCAGAAAGGTGGTTTTGTTATGTTTTGGTCAACTACATTATATTTAGTGGATAACCAAATCTGTTACAGTCTTGTAACCCTAAAGCGGAAGGTAATAGGCTTGTTGGCAGGTATGGTATATTCCTTCATCGGACCGGGGCCGCAGGATGCGTTGCCCAAGCCGCGCAGTTCACGGTCCAGCTGCAGCCATATATAGGGTTTCTTTTCAAGCTCCCATTGATGCTGTGCATCCTTCAAGTCAGCGTCTGTGTATCGGTTGGCACTGAAATATAGGCCATCGGGGCACTCGATCTTGTAACCGTGACCCTGGGCATCCTTCAGGATTATCTCGCGGGCAAAGCGGTCACCTGTCTGCTGAGGTTTGATGTATGGCTCATTCCACTGGGCAACACCCAGAGGAGTATTCCTGTCCGGTGCAACAGTCTGCTGGTCACTGCTGTAGCGTCCCATGACAACGCCTGCATGACGGTCGGGATAGTTCTCGAACGGTCCATATCCATACCATTGTATGTTACTTAGTTCCTGATCCAGCTTACATGCCACGCCTGCACGGCGCAACTCGCCGTCCTTAGGTGTAATCCTGACTGTCACATCAACGGCATCGCCCTGCAACTGCATGTAACTGATTTCGCAGTCTGCCTTTGTCTTCGCATCTGCCCATCCCCAACGGTCATTCTCTATCCAGCGGTTGTTCTGTATACCAAACTGCAAGCCAAGGGCATCCTTTACCTTACTGGCTGTTACGGGCAGGTCCGCAAGCTTTTCAGGCTTTGTCAGCTGATGCTGATACAGGGCTACTACATGTCCCTTGCCTGAATATGACGTTGACTGTGTGTCACGGACCAGGCAAACCATTACCGTCTCGCCCTTAGGCCTGGCAACCGACGGACATGCAACGACTACTGTCTCTCCAGGCTGAACATCAGGTAGATGAACGGTCTTTTTCCTAACGACATTTCCATTGTCACGCAACTGGATCTCAAGATCCAGTCCCTTAAGGGAGCGGAAAGCGTACTTGTTCCTGACAGAGAGCGCTGCACCGTCAACAGAGAAGCCTACATACTGGTATGCACCCTTTACCTCGGCTAACTTGGCTGTATAGTCGCGCTCGGCAGTTACGATACCGTTAGAGCAGAAATTTCCCTGATGAGGTCCGGGGAAATCATAGCCGGTATGCAGTTTCCTGACACCCTGCTTCAGTTCATTCGGCTCGTAGATAGCCTGATCCACCCAGTCCCAGATACAGCCTCCGATGGTGGAGTTGCTCTCCTCCATGGACTGCATATACTCGGGCAGATTGCCGATGGCATTTCCCATGGCATGGGCATACTCGCACAGGAACATCGGCTTGTCCAGATTACTTGTATTCCGGGCCATCCAGTCCATACTGGGATACATCTTGCTGTAGAAATCACTGTATGCACTGCCACCGTAATCCTTGTCGATACGCGTTCCCTCGTAATGGACGGGGCGTGTCGGATCCATACGCCTTGCTACATCATAGCAGTTCTTGAAATTGCTTCCTGCGCCTGCCTCGTTGCCCATTGACCACATAATGACACAGGGGTGATTGATGTCGCGGCTGACGAGACGCTCAATGCGCTCCTCCATGGCAGGAATCCATGAAGCCCAACCTGATATGGCCTGATTGGCATGATCCTCGTTGTCGGCCTCGTCGCAGCAATACAGGCCATAGTAGTCGAACATTGCATACATACGTGCATCATTGGGATAATGACTGGTACGTATGGTATTGATGTTGTTCTGCTTCATCATGACGACATCCCTCTGCATACTTTCAACCGATACGGTACGGCCGGTCACAGGGTCGCTGTCATGGCGGTTGGTTCCCTTAAGCATGACTCGTTTGCCGTTTACATACAGCAGCGCACCTCCATCGGCCTTGCGGATTTCTACATTACGGATACCAACCTTGGTTGAGAATGCCATCTGCTCGACATTCTGCGCGTCATACTGGATAATGTCCATAGTGTACAGATCGGGGGTCTCGGCAGTCCACAAATGCGGATTGGCGACCAAGAACTCGGCCTTTCCACCCTTTATCGGGCGGGAAGCCATGAACTTTCCCTTCGTATCGTACAGCATTGCCATTGCATTGACGTCTTCGTCAACCGATACGGCAACTGTCCATTTGCCATCACCGGCAGGAGAGGTCCGGATGATATGGTTTCGTATACTGCGGGATGGGACATTATATATATAGACGCTACGGAAAATGCCGCTCATACGGAACATGTCCTGACATTCCAGATATGAGCCGTCACACCAGCGGTGAACCTGTACGATCAGGTCATTGTCGCCTTCTGTCAGATACTTGCTCAAGTCAAACTCTGCTACATTGTTCGACCCCTGAGTGTATCCTACATACTTGCCGTTTACCCATACCTGGGCGCTTGAATAGATGCCGCCAAAATGAATAATGGTACGACGTCCCAGCCATTCCTTTGCAACTCGGAACGTGCGATGATATGTTCCGACAGGATTGATGGCATAGTTCTTACCTCCATCGTTGTATCCTGGACGGGCCTTGATATATGGCGGGGTGTTGCTGTGCGGATATTCAACATTACAATATATCGGACGATCGTATCCGAGCATTTCCCAGCAACTGGGAACTGGAATCTGATCCGGGGCATTTACTGCCAAGGCTTTCTGGAATGCAGGTATATCCATAACCTCCACATC
>OMQX01000157.1 GCA_900313335.1 uncultured Prevotellaceae bacterium | reverse complement strand
TCACCGTACCCGTCAGCTCTCTCAGGCTCCCGTCATCCACGCAGAGCCCGTACAAGCTCGGCACACAATCCACCACATCGATGTCCAATCCATCCAACAGGCTATATCCGCGACCACCCGGCTGACCGCCTATGGTCACTATAACACGCCTTGCACCCATTGTCCCCCCGTTTGTCTCTATACGGTATCCATCCCCGTCAGGGATTATGCCCACCGCTCTCGTCCCCGTCATTATGCACACCCCCAACTTTCGCATCAGATACAGCAGGCAATTAACCACCTGCATAGCATTCTGCGACTTGGGAAACACACAACCGTCATCCTGCGTAACCAGCTCCACCCCCCTCACGCTCGAACCACGCAAACGTATCCTCGGGGCCAAACCTGTACAGCAGCCGCTTCATAAGCCTGTGACCACGCGGATATACACGCTCCAGGCTCTGCACATCAGCAAACGAGTTCGTAATATTACACCTGCCGCCACCCGTTATCGCAACCTTTGCCAGCGGCCTGCTCCCCCTCTCCAGCACCGCCACCCGCGCATCCGGGCACCTCCTGGCAAACTCAATAGCCGCAAAGCATCCCGCAGCACCACCACCGATTATAACGCAATCGAATTCCTTATCCATTGTGCGATGTCCTGCAGGACCTCCTGCGAGATCGTTTCCTCAATCTGCCCATATTCGGTAGGCAAGCCCGTCTTGCAATGCTGGAACATATGGTTCAGTTCCGGATACTGCCTGGTCATGTTCTTCTTTGACCTGGGCAGCAGACTCCTTATGGCAGGCAGGTTCTGCGAAGATATCACCTGACAGTCACGCTCGCCGTTCAGAGCCATTACAGGACAACGCGTCCTGCGTATGTTCTCGCTCGGATCATAGTCGAAGAACCACTTGTACCACGGTATGCTGTTCAGCTGCGTACTCTGGTGGATATGGCTTACCGTAATCCGCGGCACTGTGCCGGCAGGCAGCCCCGATAGTTCCACGATATTGTTGTTCTGCCTTGCCAGCAACGTATCCCCCTTGACACCCGGGGCTGCAAGCGCTATGATAAAGTCCGTCTTGCCCTTGGCACCCAGCATGAAACCTATCAGTCCCCCCTCGCTGTGACCCAGCAGGCCCACACTCGCAAAAACCTTCCTGCTGCGCAGATACTCGATACCAGCCTCAGCATCACGCGCAAAGTCCTGCGATGTAGCATTCTTCACCTCACCGCCCACCGACTTACCCGTACCACGGTCATCGTAGCGCAGCGTGGCAACACCCTGTCGGGCCAGATAGTCCGCTATGACCATGAAAGGCCTGTGACCGGAAAGCTCCTCGTCACGGTTCTGCTGACCACTGCCAGAAACAAGCAGTACTACCACAGGCTTCCTGCCCCCATTCCTGTCATACCCAACCGGCCATGTCAGCGTACCCGCCAGCGTTGCACCGTCCGCCTCATTCCTGAACGTCACCTCCTCCGTCTCGTAAGGGAAAGGCTGCTTGGGCGTCTGCGGACGTTTCGGCTCGGCAACACCCTTCGTCATCACCAGCGGAAACGACATGCCGTTTTGCGCAAACGTTCCGTCCAGCTTACCATCTTTCAGCCGTGCCCGGTACGTGGCACGCAGGGATTCCATCTTGACCGCTACTGAATCGTCCGACAGGTATTCTTTGTATGTCGGAATGCCCATTGCCCTCTGGTCCGGGCTGTCCAGCGTCACAACTACATAGCCGTCCGCCTGCTCCAGATTCAGAACTATTGTCAGCGACATAGAGCCGACATTCAACTTGCCCGACCAAGACCCTATCAAGGCAGTGGTAGGATTCACCTGCGCCTGCACAGCAAGTGCTACTATGGCGAACAGGCCCGTGATGAAATTCCTCAGATTCTTCATAGGCTGCTATAAAAAATAGTTTGGAGGTATCTATTTGTCGTCGTAATGACCGTAGGTGGAAAGTATATCCACATGGATCTCTGTCTCAAAAATGCGATATACCAAGCGGTGTTTCTTGGTGATCTGCCGACTCCAACGGTTTTCTGGCTGTCCTTTCAGTGGCTCAGGATGCCCCGTGCCGCTCTTTGGATGTTCGGCAATCTCATTCAGCAGTTTAACGGCTTTTTTGAAAGCTGCGGGCTCACTACGTTTCAGTTTGGCAAGTCCTTCTTTGGCTTCAGGGGCATAGGTAATGGTGTACATAATCAAAGGGAATTAAGCCAATTGTTCATGTCGTCACGATTTGTAAAGGTAATGCCCTTGCCGTTAGCAATCTGTTGCTCCGCCTTTTCCACACGGGCAAAGAACTCCTCCTTGGAGAGAAGGGTAGGGTCGGCCTCTTTCTCTGCAACGAGCTTGCGCATATATTTGGCGGCACGTTTCAGCAGATTATCATCCTCAGCAATAATGCTCATGTTGCGAAGTAACTCCGCATTCATTTGAATAGCTGTCATAACGTCAAATGTTTTTTTATTTTACAACGCAAAAATACAAATAATGTCCATACCCTCCAAATAAATCAGGAAAAAGTAAAACCTTAGTCAGTTTTACTACCAGCCAGGGGGTAATATAATATTATCTATATCGTGGGCTTTGTCAAATAGGGGCGAAATCTCGTCGTCCGTAAAACCCGCAATGCCGCAGCCGATGCGCGTAACCAGGAAAGTCAGTTCCGGATGCTCCTGGGCAAAGGCAATAAATTCATCCACATAAGGGCGTATCGTCTCCACGCCGCCCTGCATCGTGGGAATACCATAGCTCTGACCCTGCAGGCCAACGCCCTGTCCCAATATAGCCCCGAACTTGCGGTAGGCAACATACGCCGCCCCACCACCATGCATACCCCTCAGGTTGCTGCCGAAGACGAAAATCTCGCCCGGCTGCAGCTCCGTAATAAACTCCGGTGTTGTACGTTTCTGTGACATATCTGAACTTTTTCGTTGCAAAGATATATCTATATTCTTAAATCGGAATCAAGAATTACATTTTTCTTTTACTTTGTCTTACGCTAGAAAAAGTGGTTCTTCTGCAATTTAGTTGAAAAGTACATGTTCCAATACAAGTTTGTTCTTCAATAGCTCAATGCCAGCCTTCCCATACATCAGCCGCTTCACGGC
>OMQX01000189.1 GCA_900313335.1 uncultured Prevotellaceae bacterium | reverse complement strand
ATAGTTATTTCCTCTGTAGGTTTTGCAAAAATATTTTTTTTCAACAAAGTTGAAGAAAAACTTTTGCCAGTAATTACTCAATCGAAAACTATAGGCATTGTCGCAGGGATTCCGATACATCGTTGACGGAAATCAGCTGGTACTGGCCGTCGTTGTTGAGCCATACGATCCTGCGGTCAATGACGGGTATGCCTATGTCTTCCAGCATCAGGGCATAGAGGCTGAGCTGGATGGTATATAGCGAGAGGTCCTCCTCGATCATGTTGTCGAAGGGTGGGAGCAGTGTCTTGTGGTAGCGTTGGTTATATTCGCTGTACAGGCTGTTGTTGGTCTTGTAGTCAAGTACCATGAAGCCTGCCTTTGACTCGTCGCCATCACCGTCGTAGTAATACAGCATGTCGAATGTTCCGCATATCAGCTCCTGCAGGTTGCGTTCCTTCCGTGGATTCTTGCCGCTGTACACCTTTGTCTCGTTCAGTACCAGGTGCATTGATGCTGGCATGTCCTGCATGAACTGCACGATGGCTTCCTCCTTGGGATGAATGGGGGCCAGGTAGTTGTATGCGGGCATATACTGGGGTTTGATGCTGTCGCGGATAAGTTCGGGATGTCCGGCTTTCAGGTATCCCAGGCTCTCGCCGAACTCGTGTGTCTTTGTTCCCAATGTCGTTGCACGGAACGAATTCTGCTTCCACTGCATAATCCAGTAGTCTGCCGTCTGTCCATGACGCAGGGCGTATCGCTCTGCCTGTTTCTGTTCGTCAAACGGTTCGCGTATGAAGCGGTGTCCTATGCCGGAAACGGAGTTGAGGCTCTGTCCGTGCAGAAGGTATATGTGGCCGTCTTCGTAGAACTCGAGGTCCTCGAATTCACGCAGTATGTGACGGCGTGTCTCTTCTACTATTTGGGGTTCGCCCTGGATGGCGAACATTCCTTTCGGTTCTTTCATCTTTGCTTAAACTATAAGCTTGTTATTCTTTGTTTATCAGATATATACCCGTTGTTGCAAATCCTCCGGCTACTACGTATTTCCAATAGAAGGGCTCACCCAGGCACCAGCAGCTGGAGAATGCTCCCACGACTGGAATAAGCGAATTGTAGATTGCTATCTTGCCCACAGGATTGCAGGTGAGCAGACGGTTGTAAAGGGTAAATCCTATGGTGGAAATTGCTATCAGGAGCAACAGTATAACTATACCGTAAAGCGTAACGTGGGGCAGGGTGCCGCCCATCAGTATTCCGGGGATTATAATCAGCGCACCTCCGATTGCGAGGCTGTATCCTGTTCCGACAAAGACATCCAGCCTTCTTGCCAGACCGCGGGTCAGGAGTGAGGCGAATGCACTGCACAGTGCGTTGAGTATAATCATAAAGTCACCGAACAGTTCATTTGGTTTGTACAGTGCTCCTTCGCTTATCAGTACATCGCCGTTAAGTGCCATGATTCCGATAATGCCTATGGCTACGCCTACAATCCTGCGTGTGGTCATCTTGTCAGTATAGAAGAAGATGCACGAGAGTATGACTACCAGAAAGACGCTCATCGAGTTGAGGATTGCGGCCCTTGCTCCCTGGCTGTGCGACAGTCCTATGTAGAAGAATGTATAGTGGAGCGTTGTGAACCAGGATGATAATACCGGACAGACAGAAGCGCAGGCCGGCAAACAGCATCTTGCTGCCGGTCATGGACTGCTCGATCTGGAATTCGGCAAAGCCTATCTTTATCAGCGGATATGCCCAGCCCCACACGATTGCTGCTGTGGATGCAAGGATGGCAACCCATACAGGGTGCTGGAATATGCTTGTGTTCTTGTCCGTTGTGTTCATCCTGTTCTGTATCAATACAGTTCCAGATATTCGTATGTATTTCCGACTATTGCCAAATAGCGTTCAAAGTCCTTTCTTGTGATAACTACCGTTCCGCGGCAGTCGTTGGGGTGGAAACTCAGCGTCGCGGCATTCTTGAGCACTGCGTCCAGGAACAGGTGTACGTGATGCTCCGTGTCGTTGATCAGGCCGAACGGAGAAACGCTGCCGGGCTCAAGGTCCAGATACCTGAGCATGCGCTCGGGTGAGGCGAATGACAGCTTGCCGCACGAGGGGAGTCCCTGAGCCTGCAGCGAAGCCTTGAGTCTTGCCTCCAGGTCGTGTATGTCCAGGTCGTGGTCGCAGTGGAAGCATATCAGGTAGTGCTTGTTTCCCTTGTGGTTGCGCATGAAGATGTTCTTGCAGTGCACGCTGCCGTCATCCTTCCACCAGCGCTTAGCTTCCTCGATGGTCTTGCCCTCGGGATGGTTGTAGCAGGTGAAGGGGATATCGTGCTCCTTCAGGAAATTGAGAACTTTTTCTTCGCGTGTCATATCTTGGAGAATGTGAGACTACCCAGTGCATTGCCTGCAATCATTATAAGCAGGTTCGTGCAGAAACCGCAAGGCAGGTCGACAATGCGCTCGCCTATATGTGCAAATCCTTCCCTGCCGATCCACATCCAGAAATAACCGAAATTGGCAATGCAGTGTTCAAAACCACACAGGATAAAGAACATGATAGGCATGATAACCAATATGGGATTCTGTGTCTTGCGCCATCCGTTTACTGCGAGGTACATCATTACGCCGCAGCCCCAGGACAGGACGGCTGCGCTAAGCCAGCTCTGGCTAATCTTGGTCTGTACCATCGCATCAACTGACGACAGGTCCAGGCGTGTGCCGTTTGCCAGCAGGCATGTTATGGCTATGCCGGCAAAGTTGGTCAGGACCATAGGCAGCATACCGCCGACGGGCTTGTAGAAATCCTTTACCCCCTCGACATAACCGATGCGGCCGGTATATAGGGGATAGCCCTTGATAAGGATGCTGATAAGTCCCAGCGAGAAAAGGAACGAACCTACGATCTTGTTCTCACATACGACATATACGATATCGCCGCAGCCAATCAATACACCAGCCAGCAGTGACTGAACATAGAAGGTTATCTTTTCACTCATAGAATAAGAGTATATTAATTCTATTGTACGCACACAAAGTTAAACAAAAAAGTCGTTTTGTCCAATTCCGTGGGGCAATTTCAAAAAAAAGATTCATATATTTGTAGCATAAAACAAAGAAATAGAACAATGGAAAACAGAATTACTCAGCTTTTCGGCATCAAATATCCCATTATAGCAGGTGGTATGGTATGGTGCAGCGGATGGCGTCTGGCATCTGCCGTGAGCAATGCAGGAGGCCTGGGACTGATCGGTTCCGGCTCAATGACCCCCGAG
>OMQX01000159.1 GCA_900313335.1 uncultured Prevotellaceae bacterium | reverse complement strand
CCCGGCTTCAGCTGGTTGCCACATTTGATACAGACATTCATGGATGGAGACTGCTTAACAGCAGACTGCTGAGGGTTAGCACTAACAGCTGTTCCACACTTTGTACAGAACTTCATGCCGTCTTTCAGTTCATTTCCACATTTAGTACACTTCATGATATTATTTTTATTTTAAGACATTAATACATGTTCGCAAATTTACCGATAAATGGCTACAAGAAGAAATTCACTTAATTTCTTTTGATAGTTCATATTCATCAGGAATGGTTGATTTTCATGTCATATCATGTCATATCATGTCATACCATGTCATTTTTTCGGATTTAGCCGAAAATGGGATCTGATGATTTGAATTTTATTGTACTGATGACTCTTTTCATGGTTATTTTTTTTAATTTTGCAACATAATTTAAATACATGGAAAAACAGGTAATGAGCAATTACGAGGATTTACGTAAGGCAATTGAACAAGAACTGAAACATTCGTTTACAACACCATCTGATTTCAAATGGCTTGCTGACAAGATAGAGGAACGTACACACGAACGCCTGAGCATAAGCACGCTCATGCGCCTATGGGGATACGTATCCGGAGTAAGTCCGCGCAAGGTAACACTGGATATCCTGGCAAGATTTCTGGGATACACAGGTTATGACGATTTTTGCCGTATTAATCGACATATAGGTAGAAGGTCCACCAGATGGATATCCGTTTGTAGGAAACATCTTCACTTATCACGTCGATGGGTCGTCGGAATAGTTGTTTCATTGGCACTGCTTGTAGCAGGGTTTTTCACTTGGCTGCATTTCTCACAGCCGGACAAATGCGCAGAAATAACCTCATTGGAACAGATCAGTCCGAATAAGAAGTATTTCATACATTCCAGGGGGAAACGGCGAGGCTCGCTTGGTATCTGCAAACAATCTCTTGGCAATTCGTGGGAAATGGCCCTGTCCAATCATGCGGACACTGCAGGAACATTTGCCATCCTGAAACAAAAAGATGCATATTACCTTTACAGTGTGGATGATAATCGTTTCATCAATATAGGAGGTTTGGAAACAGATGCTCCCCATTGCGGGCCCGGCTCGGCAATCAAGATTACTGCGCGGGACAGTTGCTTTGTGTTTGACTTCATCTCCAAGGGATCATATCTATGTACGCTGAACCTGAACAAGAACAATGGGGTTATCATTACTGACTACGGTACGGGAAATAACATGTTTGACGACGGAAATCTGCTGATGTTGGAGGAGGCTGGTGATTTCGACCCTACAGAGGCCCTGAAGATGATGCAGGAGCCGAATCAGGAATTCGAGGCGGCCGTGAAGAGCATCAAGGCAGAAGGTACCTATGCCATTTATACCGAGAAGGGGGGACGCAGATATTATCTTCGCTCGGACGGCTGCCTGACGGACAAGATGACGGATTCATGCCAGTTTGTGTTCCATCCAAGGGAACGCTATGAGTTTTACCGTGCACCAGCCTTCCAGGTATGCTATCATGCAAAAAGTACGGACGCCTGCACGAGTGCTTTCGCAAGTCCTTTCAAGAATGGGGAAAATATCCGCAAGGCCGGCCGTCTGCGTACGATAAATCTGGATGTTCCGCACACCTACTGGTGCTATCAGGTGTTCTACCTGGGAAAGAACGGTTGCTATGCCGTTCGCTGCACGGCAACTCCTGCAGAATATCAAGGCGCTGGCAATTTCTGGACTGTAACTGATGTTGATTTGGATGGGAAACCCGAGGTAGAATACAGCCCGGAGCGCAACTATATCTGGAAAATCAAAAAGTTGGCATAAAAGCAGGGGAATTTCACTTATTTTTTGTAATTTTGCGCGGAAATTATAAATAAAATAAGTTTGTTATGGAATTCCAGAGGATTACTGCTGCTGAGGCTGCAGCACTGATACAGAACGGACAGACGATTGGCCTTTCGGGTTTTACGCCTGCAGGTGTGCCGAAGTGTACTCCGGCAGAGATTGCAAAAAAAGCTACGGCGGAGCATGAGGCCGGTCGCCCTTTCAAGGTGAGTGTGTTTACCGGTGCGAGCACTGGACAGAGTTGTGACGGTGAACTGTCTAACGCAAATGCGATAGACTTCCGTGCACCTTACACGACAAATCCTGATTTCCGCAAGAACGTAAACAACAACACGCTGAACTATTCGGACCTGAACCTGTCCAACATGGCGACACAGATCCGACAGGGTTATCTGGGCCAGGTAAACTGGGCTATCATCGAAGCGTGTGCCATAGAGAAGGTGGGCAACAAGGCTCATATCTACCTGACAGCTGCTGGTGGTATCAGTCCTACTGTATGCCGCCTGGCAACGGAGGGTATTATCATCGAGCTGAATGCCTTCCACAGTCCCAAGAGCAAGGGTATCCATGACGTATATGAGATCGAGGACCACCCATACCGCAAGCCTATAATGATAACGAAGGCGAGTGACCGTATAGGCAAGCCTTATGTCGAGGTGGATGCGGACCGTATAGTGGGTGTAATCGAGTGTAACGTTCCTGATGAGGCCCGTGGATTCAAGGATCCGGACCCCGTGACCTGCCAGATTGGCCAGAATGTTGCTGATTTCCTGCTGGACAACCTCAGGAGCGGTTTGATTCCGAGTTCGTTCCTGAACCTGCAGTCGGGTGTAGGAAGCGGAGCGAATGCTGTATTGGGTGCTCTGGGACAGTGCAGCGAGGTGCCTGATTTCAATATCTACACCGAGGTGCTGCAGGATGCTCCCGTGGGCCTGATGAAGCAGGGTCGTGTGCTGAGTGCATCGACTTGTTCGCTGACGGTGACCAACGCTTGTCTGACAGATATCTACGAGAATATCGATTTCTTCAAGGACAAACTGGTACTGCGCCCGAGTGAGATAAGCAACTCGCCCGAGGTGATTTCGCGTATTGGGGTATGTGCCCTGAACACGGCAATAGAGTGCGACCTGTATGGTCATGTGAACTCGACAAAGATCTGCGGTA
>OMQX01000160.1 GCA_900313335.1 uncultured Prevotellaceae bacterium | reverse complement strand
AGCGGACGTCCGCTTTGTACGGCAGGTTCCAGAATAGGAAGGAAATCCTTCAGGTTGCTAATCTTCTTGTCGTAAATCAGGATGTATGGATTTTCCATTTCACACTCCATCTTCTCGGTGTTGGTAACGAAATACGGGCTCAGGTAACCACGGTCGAACTGCATACCCTCCACAACACCGATTGTAGTATCACGGCCCTTGGCCTCTTCAATAGTGATAACACCATCCTTGCTAACCTTCTGCATGGCGTCAGCAAGCAGCTTACCGATTTCTGCATCGTTGTTTGCACTGACGGTTGCTACCTGCTCAATCTTCTGGTAGTCATCACCAACCTGCTCTGCCATCTTCTTTATCTCATTGACGACCGTGCTTACAGCCTTGTCTATTCCACGCTTCAGGTCCATTGGATTTGCACCTGCTGCAACATTCTTCAGCCCCTCGCGAACAATTGACTGTGCCAGTACGGTAGCAGTAGTAGTACCGTCTCCGGCATCGTCTCCTGTTTTGGATGCTACAGACTTGACGAGCTGTGCACCGGCATTCTGGAATGGATTGTCCAGCTCGATTTCCTTGGCAACAGTTACGCCGTCCTTGGTAATCTGTGGTGCGCCAAATTTCTTTTCGATAATTACATTGCGGCCTTTAGGACCTAATGTTACCTTTACTGCATCAGCCAGAGCGTCTACGCCCTTTTTCATTTCATCGCGTGCCTCGATGTCGAATTTAATATCTTTTGCCATGATTTTTAACCTTTAGTTTAGTAAAACAAAATACCAGTCTTTAACCAAGAATTGCTACGACGTCACTCTGTCGCATGATAAGATACTTGGTACCTTCGTGATCCAGCTCAGTTCCGGCATACTTGCCGTACAGGACCTTGTCACCCGGCTTCAGGATCATCTCCTCGTCCTTTGTGCCATTACCGACAGCAACTATGGTGCCCTGAAGGGGCTTTTCCTTTGCTGTGTCTGGGATGATGATACCGCCACTTGTTCTCGTTTCTGCTGCAGTCGGTTCTATGAGAACCCGGTCTGCCAATGGTTTGATGTTCATATTATTTGTTTGTTTGATTAGATATTTCCGTTATATCCTTCTGCGAAGAGTATGCCAAAGGCCGGTGATTGGACAAAATGTCAGTCTTACTTATTTTTAGGTGTTACGTCGTGCCATTATTGCAGATATTTTGTTATCTTCGCCATGCGATTAATATCTAAAAAAGGTAATAGAGGTGAAGGAATTCATTGTTATAGGCCGCCAGAACAGCACTACACGTCAAGGCTCGCCATATGTTATCCTGAAAGTTGCAGATACCGAGGAGCAGTTTACCGTCAGTGTCTGGGACGTTGCTCCAGACATGCCTCCTGTGCCGGGGCAGTTGGTCCGGTTCCATAATCTGAGGGTTTTCAACGGCAATCGTTCATGCCCGTTGTCAGACATGGTTATCGGACTCGAAGCCGATAAGTCACATCCGCTGTATAACCTGATTCCACGTCCTATAGATCAGGAGAAGTGGGGGAGGACGGTCGAGCATTTGCTGACTTATTGCAGCGATACGGATCTGGTAAGGGTAATTGTGGATTTTGCAGACAAGCTCTATAAGCCTTACAGCGAATATCCTGCCGCAACAACAGTACACCATGCCTACCCGGGCGGTTTGCTAAACCATACATACCAGATGCTGCACATGCTGGACGGGCTCTATCCATGTCTGCCCTACGAGATTAAGGTCGAGCGCTGTATCCTGGCAATTCTTTTCCATGATTACGGCAAGGTCTATGAATATAATCGGCAGGGAGACACCCAGCCTGATATGTATCTGCTGGGTCATATATACATCGGTGCGCATAAATTGCAGAATGTGCTGGAACAGCAGCAGATTGACCCCGGGGAGATCAAGCGCATTATACATTGCGTACTGGCTCACCATGGCCAGCGCGAATACGGCAGTCCCGTATTGCCATGTACTCAGGAGGCAAGCATAGTTACCTATCTGGATAATATCAGTGCCAAGGTGGACTGCATGGAAGGTGCTACAGATGGCGATTATGTACCTGTTCTGGGTACGCATGTTATAAAATAGCAACGTAAAAATCAAGGTATATGAGGAGATTTAGTTTAATCCTGTGCTTGCTTGTCGGTGTAGTGACTACGATGGCACAGTCGTTTCGCAAGGGTGCCCTGTACAAGGTCGAAGGCATTCCTACGGAGTATAGGGGCCAGCTGTTCATTATGGACGAGTTATCCGGTTCATGGCGGTTCATAGATCCGTTCAGGCATATTGCCCTGCGTGTCGGTGAAAAGGGAATGGAATTTGGCGAGGTAAACGGCTCGGACGAGTTGCAGAAATGGATCCTTACACCTCTGCCTGGTGGCAGATACAGTGCAGTCCCTGCCAACAAGCCTTCATTCCGGTCCTTGGAAAAGGGAATCACTATCACCGAGGCTTCACAGTTCGGTTCGGACGACAACAGTACATACCGTTTTCGCAGCGTTTCCGACAGATCCCTTGTCCTGGGTAACGGTGATGATGGCGGTAACGGTACAAAGGTGCGTACCGAGAAGATGGATAGCCTTAACCGTGGTCAGTACTGGAACATCAAGACATATTATAACAGCAATCCTGTGAATCACCTCATAGGCGGTGCATTCTACGACAGCCACTTTGATGATGGCGGTAGCAATGGCAGTATCAGGGAGTTGATTCAGTGGCAGGCCAATCCCCAGCATCCGGGTAATGCACTTATGCAGATTCAGGCCGTAGCAGGTCAGAAAGGAATTTACCGCTTCACCTCGGCCAACAAGAAGAAGATGTTTTCCGTAAAGGAGAACGGCCGGCTGGCAATCGTCGATATCAATGACGAGGACCGTGGGTCGTGGTTT
>OMQX01000162.1:1561-6783 GCA_900313335.1 uncultured Prevotellaceae bacterium | reverse complement strand
ACGGTAACCGCGGGGGCTATATGCACATTGCAATACAGATGGTTAACGAGTTCCTGCCGGCTAACCGCCTGGTTGTATATACCGAGGGGCGCAAGTGTCCACGCGAGGATTTCGCCAGTGACGGCCGGGGAAGTTTCCAGAAGCTGCCTATTGTTGTGCTGATGGACGAGATGAGTGCTTCGGCAAGCGAGATATTTGCAGGTGCCATACAGGACAACGACCGTGGTACTGTTGTGGGGCGCCGCAGTTACGGCAAAGGTCTGGTGCAGCAGCCAATAGAATTCCGTGACGGCAGTATCGTACGCCTGACGGTTGCCAGATACTACACTCCAAGCGGACGGTGTATCCAAAAGCCTTACGTAACGGGGCATGACGAGGATTATGAGAAGGATCTGCTAATGAGGTATGAACGCGGTGAATATTTCAACGAGGACAGCATACATCAGGAGGGGCCTCAGTTCAAGACGAGACTGGGGCGTGTGGTGTATGGCGGAGGTGGTATACGGCCTGACATCTTCGTACCGGAGGATACCACAAACTTTACGTCGTATTACAAGCAGGCGGCATATACGGGCCTGATACAGCAGTTCTGCTTCGAGGTTGTGGATAACAACCGCCAGAAGCTGAGCAAGATGAAAACCGGAGCGGAGATTGTAAAATGGATGAACGGCCAGGGATTGCTGGAGAAATTTGCGAGGTATGGGCAGGAGCATGGCCTGCAGAGGCGCAACCTGATGCTGGCACGCAGCGAATCGCTGTTCAGACGTGCTATATACGGTGGCATTATATACAATGTGACGGATATGAAGGAGTACCTGAAATTCCTGAATCAGGACGACCCTGTAATTATCCGCTCGCTGGAGATTATACGGGAGGGAAGGACTTTCCCTGAGAAGGAATGATGAAGATGACGTTCTTGGGTACTGGCACGAGCTGTGGTATTCCACAGCCGGGTTGTCATTGCCCTGTGTGTACGAGCCAGGACAGTCGTGATAAGCGCCTGCGGTGCTCGGCCTTGTTCGAGAGCGGTGATGTACGCATATTAATGGATTGCGGTCCTGATTTCAGGGAGCAGATGCTACGTATAAATTGGGACAAGCCTTTTGACGCGGTATTTATTACTCATGAGCATTATGACCATGTGGGAGGCATAGATGACTTGCGGCCATATACGTACCACAGGCCTGAAACGCATATGTATGCGGATCCATATTGTGCCCGTCATCTGAGGGAGCGCCTGCCTTATTGCCTGGTGAACCATACATATCCGGGAATACCTAAAATAGAACTGCATGATATAAATCCTCACGATGTAATACGGATCGGGGACATAAATGTCACTGCCCTGAAAGTGATGCACGGGAAACTGCCCATCATGGGGTATCGTGTAGGGGACATTGGCTACATCACCGACATGACGGAGATTGAGGAGGAAAGCGTAAAGCTGTTACGTGGAATAAAGGTACTGATAGTGAATGCCTTGCGTCATTACGAGCATCCGACGCACCAGACGGTAGAGAAGGCATGTGAGTTCTCGAAACGCATCGCAGAGTTGAATGGTAGGGGGACGATTCCGACTTACCTGATACATATGTCGCATCACATGGGATGTCACGCCGATGAGGATGCAATGCTCCCTAAGGATGTGCATCTGGCATATGACGGGCTGGTACTGACTATATGAAATTTACTTCGGGACTGATTTTGATTCCGAAGGTTTCTTGAACTGCCGCACGGACGGTCTCACAAAGGTTTACGATATCTGCTCCTGTTGCGCCGCCTTTGTTTACAAGTACAAGGGCCTGACGGTCGTGTACCGCTGCCTGACCGAGTGAACGGCCTTTCCACCCACATTGCTCGATCATCCATCCTGCGGGTACCTTGATATGGTCTTCGTCAACAATATACGAGGGTATATCGGGATAGCGCTGCTGGAGTGCTGAGAACTGTTCCTTGGAAATGATTGGATTCATGAAGAAACTGCCTGCATTGCCAAGAACCTGTGGATCGGGAAGTTTCTGCCTGCGTATTTCTATGATCGTCTCACGCAGGGTTTGTGCGGTGAGCGTGGTATGTGGCTGCAAAGCACGGCGGATGCCGCCGTATTCGAGACGGGGGACAAAGGTCTTGTTAAGCTTGTAGTCGACGCTGACAACTGCATAATGTCCTTTGGTGCCTGGTTCCTTGAAGATACTGTGACGATAACTGTAGTTGCACTCAGCATTACTGAACAGGCGTTCCGATCCATCCTGAAGGCTGATGCAATGTACAGCAACGATATAGTCGGCTGCCTCGACACCATAGGCTCCTATATTCTGGACGGCGCTGGCGCCGACCTGACCTGGGATAAGACTCAGGTTCTCAAGTCCATACCATCCGCGACTAACACAAAGGGCAATGAAATCGTCCATTACCATACCGGATCCGACATTTACGGTCAGGCTTTCGGCATTCTCCGTGACTATGTCCAGATGCCTGATATTGCTGAAGAGGATGGTGCCAGGGAAATCGTCGAGGAACAGCAGATTGCTGCCGCTGCCTATATGCAGGACGGGCTCGGCAAGCATCTCGTCCCGATGAGAGATAATATGCTGCAGTTCCTGTACGCTGTCGTACTGGAGCATACACTTGGCATTGACATCGATACCGAAGGTATTGTATGGCTTGAGTGATATGTCGGTGTATTTCTTCATCTAATTCTCGTAGTTGACCAGTTTCCATCCGTTACTGCCTTTCTCGAAGGTAAAGCTCTCACACATTCCGTAGCTCTGGGTGTCATAACGGATATTTGTGATTATGCCTTCGGGAACCTCGGGACACATTGCACTGAACTGGTCCCGCTGTATTACTCCATCTATCTTCTGGTCGTCCTGGTCGGGATCCATCATGGAAACGTGCAGATTTTTGGATACGCTCTCGTGACGATAGGCGCTGTCTGTACTGAACGTTGTATAGAATTGCAGGAAATCTGCCATATCCGATGCCTCGATATGCTGATGGCGGCATGCAGTAAGCATCCACTTGCCTTGCATCTTCTGGAAATCATAGGACGTCATTGTCCCGTCTTGCAAGTTGATCTTTTCGACAGATGCGTGAACCTGTGTCGTGTCCTCGTCCAGGGACATCTGCTGGGCAGAAGCGTAGAACCTGGTGGTGTACTCGCCATTGAGGAATGACATGTTATCATTCCATTCACGGCTGCTCTCACGGCGTACGGTTCCGTCAATGGCGGTAACAATAACGGGGAAATGAATACGTGAGTTGCGGAATCCTCTGGCACGGGTGAAGGTATATATGAAATCGTCAAACAGTTCGTCTACCCGAGGACTGAGGGCGGCTTCTTCAAGCATTTCTTCTTCGGGAGACAGTTGCTCCTGAACTGATACGCTGTCCACTGTAGTTGTATCCTGGGCAGATTCGTCGCCCTGTGTTTCACCACCCCATCTGCATCCGCCAAGGCATACAGCCATAAGCAAAGCAAATGCACACCAGATTTTTCCTGACATTATACGCTTTGTACCTAAAACGGTGCAAAATTAAACATTTCTGGTGACATTTATTATAATTATCACTGATATTTATTAACTTTGCGGAAAATTATTGGAATTATGCTGAACAAGATAGATAAACTGATGGCCGAGGTGGCCGCCATGCATGCAAAGAATGCCGAGGAGGCTGAGAAACTTCGTATCAAATACCTTGGTCGAAAAGGTATCATAAATGACCTGATGGAGGAGTTCCGCAGCGTTGCTCCTGAAAAGAAGCGTGAACTGGGTCAGAAGCTGAATACCCTGAAGCAGGCTATAACAGAGCGTATCAACAGCCTGAAGGACCAGGCTGCAGTAACTGAGACGGCAGGTCCTGCCGTCGACCTGACACGTACGCCCTACCCTATCCCACTGGGAACACGACATCCGCTGACAATTGTCAAGAACGAGATAGTGGATATCTTCTCGCGTCTGGGGTTCACCTTGGCCGAAGGTCCCGAGGTTGAGGATGACTGGCATGTATACAGCAGCATGAACTTTGCCGATGACCATCCTGCACGCGATATGCAGGATACATTCTTCATAGAGTCTCATCCCGACATTATACTGCGTAGTCACACGAGCAGTGTGCAGGCACGTGTAATGGAGAAGCAACAGCCGCCAATACGTGTGATATGCCCAGGACGTGTCTACCGTAACGAGGCTATCAGCGCACGTGCTCATTGTTTCTTCCACCAGGTCGAGGGTCTGTACATTGACAGGAATGTTTCGTTCACTGACCTGAAACAGGTCTTGCTGCTCTTTGCTCAGGAGATGTTCGGACCGGACACCAAGATACGTCTGCGTCCGTCTTATTTCCCATTCACGGAGCCAAGTGCCGAGATGGATATCTCGTGCCACCTGTGCGGCGGCAAGGGCTGTTCGTTCTGCAAGCATACGGGATGGGTGGAAATCCTGGGCTGCGGTATGGTTGACCCTGCTGTGTTGGAGGCTAACGGTATTGACAGCAGTGTATACACGGGATATGCATTCGGTATGGGTATTGAGCGTATAACAAACCTGAAATACCAGGTCAAGGACTTACGTATGTTCAGCGAGAACGACACGCGATTCCTGGACGAGTTCGTATCTGCAAACTAACCAGTCACTCAGATGTCAGGTTACTGTCAGAAGGAGATGAAAGGAAAAACGAAGCGCTATGTCCAGACACTGGACCTATGCGCCAACCCCGAAATGATTGCCGAGTACAGGAAATGGCACAGCGAGGAATACCAGAAGCAATGGCCGGAAATATGTGATGGCATACGTGCTGTAGGTATTCTGGAAATGGAAATCTACATCTTGGACAACCGTCTTGTGATGATTGTTGAAACTTCTGAGGATTTTGACTGGGACAGCGCTATGTCAAGGCTGTCCACACTGCCGCGCCAGACTGAATGGGAGGCATTCGTATCTAAATTCCAAGGTTGCAGTGCCGATGCGAAAAGTGACGAGAAATGGCAGATGATGGAACGTATGTTCCACCTTTATGACTGAGGACGGGTCCTTAGCTTCTATCCTTTTCGTAAAAATATTTCCACAAGACAGCGGCCATAAGCGCCTGCTTGATTTCCCCGTTCTGTAAGAGTGCGAGTACTTCGTCCTCGCTCATAAGCAGTGGTTTCAGGTCCTCGGTACTGTCCAACGACTGATGGGCAATCTGTTCGACTTCGCATGCCAGGAAGGTATGTGTAA
>OMQX01000162.1:0-1546 GCA_900313335.1 uncultured Prevotellaceae bacterium | reverse complement strand
TATTATTGTGATTGGCGGGATTGGCACTGAGCGTGGCAAATTCCTCCCACTCTCCGCCGCCGAATCCGGTTTCCTCGAGCAGTTCCCGCTGGGCAGCAGCAAGCAGTGTGTCGTCCCCGGGATCTACATACCCGGCGACGATCTCGGTCTGGAAGTCGCCCAAACCGTGACGGTACTGGCGAACCATTACCATCTTGCCTTCACGGGTAAGGGCAATGACATTTACCCACTGTGGGAACTCCAGTACATAATATTCGGGATTGACGCGTCCGTCAGGCAGCTGAACACGGTCCCTGCGAACCGTCATATAACGGCTACGCACCAGATATTCGCTATCTATTGTCTTCCACTTTTCCTCGACCATATATAAACCATTATAGTTCGACCTGCCAGAGGAAATGGTCGGCAAAGACATTGCCCAGGATGGGCTTGTTTGGGAAGAGTCCAAATACTGTGCTGCCGCTTCCGCTCATTGCAGAATAATGTGCACCAAGCATATACATCTGATCACGAATGCCTTCCACTACGGGATGCATGGGGAAGACGCTCTCCTCGAAATCATTCACCATCCTGCCCTTCCATTGGCGCACGCTGCGCATGAAGATGTCGGGTAGATGATACTCGGAAGAACGGGGATGTACATTCTTGTATGCCTCAGCAGTTGAGATAAACTCGTCGGGTTTAACCAGCACAAGCCAGTATCCGACCAGATTGCGGAGCATAGTCAACGTCTGTGTAGGAGGCAGCATTGCACCTACCGGAGGAAGCATGCAATATGTTTTCTGCACCATCTCGGCAGACAATTCATGAAAGACATCACCTATGCCCTCGGCAAAGACGGGAACGTTGTCTATGAACACGGGGCAATCGGCTCCAAGACGACGTACCAACAGTTGCATCTGTACAGATGTCATTCCTAGTTCGAACAACTGATTGAGCGCCTTCATCATGAAGGCTGCATCTGTACTGCCACCACCCAAGCCTGCACCGGAGGGAATATTCTTTGTCAGACGTATGGCAACTGGGGGCACATCGTATCCCTCGTTCCTGAGCAACCTGACAACCCTGACGACCAGATTATCAACGTCCTCACAATCCAATGGCCTACCGTCCATGGTAAATTCGTCTTCGTGTGAAGGCTCTATCTCCAGACAGTCGGCCAAAGGGATTGGCAGGAAGATGGTTTCTATATTGTGATACCCATCTGCTCTGCGACCTACTACATGCAGGCCAAGATTGATTTTACAATTCGGATATAATATCATTGTATATTATTCGTTATCTTCTGTGTCCGAAGGGACGGTCGCCGCGCGAATTACCTCCATGACCTGGGCGATAGGAGCCTGTGCCCCCGCCATGATTGTTGCCTGGGCGATGGGAGCTGTGAACAACGACGTCCCCACGATGGTGATTGTGGTGGTTATGGTGACTGTGATGAACTACTGCCGGACGATGGTAATAGCCATTGGAGTAATGACGGCGGCAGTGTCCGCCTTTATAACTTACATATACCCTCGGGTGGGAATAATAGTAGTAGTTGGCTGCG
>OMQX01000165.1 GCA_900313335.1 uncultured Prevotellaceae bacterium | reverse complement strand
CGAAACCTGTTCCGTGCAACGCTCTACCACGAACAGTTTAGCGGAGGCTGGGGAGAAAATCAGGACGAATCCAGGACCGCAGATGTCCTGCGCAAGATGGAGGCGGCCCTGCCCGACAGCTATGTACTGAACCTATGCAAGGGACGCTTCTGTCTGAGCAATGACGAAGCTGCCAGACGTGGAGACAATATTCACCGCGCCATAGAACTAATGCCTGAGAATGTCTGCCCCGAGGATCTTGAGTATCTGGCAGTCCGCCTGTGGATAACCGACCCCGACAACCCGCTTGTCAAGGAACTATACACCAGGTCATACAAAAACAGGTATTTCCCTGCACGCATTATGCAGTTCAACAGGAACATGCTCATCTGCATGGAACCAAATGCACTGTACTTTTCCAACGGAGACCTTGACACGGAACCCATGAAGATGCTGCAGGAAGCACTTGACGAGCGTACAGACGTAACCATTGTAAATGTAGCATTCCTCCACGCCAAATCCTTCATGACGGCACTCTACCGGAAACTGGGCATCAAGCCGTTGGATATAGACGTGCAGGATTATGGGAAATATGGAGATGAATGGTACACGCACTACGAAGCCGACATCATAATGCACCTTATCAAGGAGAGCAAGCGACCTGCATACTTCTCGCCCACGAATCCCAAGATTTCCATCCTGAACAGAGACAGCATATACAACGAGGGACTGATCCTGAAATACAGTCCTCGTCCATATAACAACTTCGATGTTGCCATGCACAATGTCAGGGACGTATATCATCTGGAATACCTGGCAGAGCCTAATCTGGTCTATGATACATGGTACACAAGCGAAATGACCGACATGAACCATGTAACTCTACTGGCCCATTTGATAAACAGATTCCGCAAAAATGGCGAGCATGCACAAGCCGAACGCTTGTACAACATCCTGAAATCATGTGTAAAAAGATGCAGAATCGATCCGGACAGGCAGGAAATGATTGAACAGACATTGGAATTCTGGAACAGAAAATGATGATGAGACTGTCCGTATTTTCCAAATCCATATCCTCGCTGTCTGATACCCAACTTATGAACAAGGTGTCCGCAAGAGGAGACGACAGAGCTTTTGACGAACTCTACAACCGTCACAGCCGCAGACTGATGGGCTTTCTGTTCCGCCAACTGGGCGGTGACGGGGAACGGGCTGCGGACCTGATGCAGGATGTTTTCATGCGAGTATGGTCAAAACGCGAGATGTATAAGCCGGAAGGCGAATTCCTGACGTGGCTGTTCAGCATTGCATACAACTTGCTCAAGAACGAGTACAGACACTATGACTATTCGGATGCCTACAGGCGTCACATTCAACTTACCCATGACGAAAGTCAAGACGAGAACATCAGTACGTTGCTTGACAACAAGGCATTCGATGACGCCCTGCAAAAGGAATTGCGGGGTCTTGACCCACAGAGCCGGACGCTGTTCTCGCTCCGCTATGAGGAGGATATGCCCATAGGGCAGATTGCCATGATAATGGACATCCCGGAAGGGACAGTCAAATCACGTCTGCATACATTAATACAAAAACTAAAAGAAAAACTAAATAGCTATGACGTTCGAAGATAGAATTCACCAGTCCGCAAGGCGAACATCTGCACAGCAGAATGCCAGATTACACGTACCTGCCAATCCCCGCAAGTCCGGCACGGCATACTGGGGATGGGTTGCAACACCTGCCGCAGCAGTTGTTGGCATAGCCCTCGGGCTGTCGTTCCAGCATCGTATAATGATGCCTGGCACGGACGAGACTGCGACAAGAGAGATTGCCACGCAACAAGTACACGACACCGTCTATGTCCCTGACGTAAGGCACGACACCCTGTGGCTGACACGCGTTGAGGAGAAAGTTCGTCTTGTGGAACGGGAAGCACCTGCAAATACCGCAGTACCAACCGCATCCACCCCAAAAACCTCCATACCGGGCGACGACGTATGTACCTCCGTCTCCTGCGACGGCATCAACTACGCCATCCTTGCCTCGAATTGATGGATTATCAAAAGATGGTGGCGATGTCGGCCTCGATGTCGGCCATTTTATCCGTTGGCTCGTAGCGTTTCAAAACACGTCCGTCACGTGACACGAGGAACTTGGTAAAGTTCCACTTGATGTCAGGATTCTTATCGTTGCCGGCATCAAAGCCGCTGAAACCCTTTTGTGCCTTCAGCCAGGTGTAAAGCGGATGCTCATTCGTACCGTTCACCTCAATCTTGTCGAACTGAGGGAAGCGGATGTTGAAATTGACCGAGCAGAACTGGTGAATCTCCTGAATTGTTCCAGGAGCCTGCTGCCCGAACTGGTTGCAGGGGAAATCCAGGATCTCCAGCCCCACATCGCGGTATTTCTCGTACATAGCCTCCAGTTCCTTGTACTGAGGCGTGAATCCACAACGCGTGGCAGTGTTCACGATAAGCAGCACCTTGCCCTTGTAGTCAGAGAGCGACACCTCCTGACCTGCACTATCCTTCACTTTGAAATCATAGATACCCTGTGCCGACAGCGTCAGCACACAAACCATTGCCATGAGGCTAAAAAAACAATCTTCGCATATTATACCCTTCTACCCATTTCAAATATTTCTCTACTTCATTCATATTCATTTTCACAGATTATCATCTGTTTCAGTTTTCAGTCATGTGATACCCCATACGCCTCAGCTGTACGGCAGCGCCCATCAGATAGAGCTGATGCGGGCTGGTGCATCAAAAGGTTGTTTACCCGCGAGGCGCACTCCCCCACCAACCTTTCCAGTGCTATGCTTTTCGTCCCGTCAAGCTGCAGCACCTCTTCGCGGATGTATTCGTCCATGTGGTCATACCCGCGCTTGTCACGCATAAAGGCGTAAAGGTCATTCTTATAATTATAGAGCGACCAGTCTTCGTCCCAGAACCTGGCCACAGCCATTCCTATGTACATCATCCATCCGAGGGATACCGTCGGGTATCCTGAGAACTCGCGGATGCCGTCTGGGATATACGCCCTTGCTATCGATTCCCACTTGTCCTCGACATCAGGACACTGGGGCATAAGCTCATCCACCTCCTGCATGTTGCAAAGGAATTGGTGCAGGTCTTGCTGAAGCTTTTCTTCAAAGGTTTCCATTGCCTCCTGTTTTATTCCTCACAAATATACACCCTTTTTGGCACATATTCTAATAATCAGTAGCTTTTTCTTCTTTCACCCCTCATCACGAACGGCAATCAACTATGTCATACTCACCTCGAATTGCATATTTTAATGAATGTTACACATGTTCTGTAATTTCTGTTGGTTTTGTTTAAACCTGTCCTTCATTTATAAAATGTAATCCAATTCGTGCAATAGTTGTGAGTTTTGGGATGCAGCTCCACTCTATTCCTATAATTTAACTGTTGGCGGTAAGATTTCATTAGCCTTATTAAATTCTCCTATCTCGCGATAGAACTCAGCTTTCAAAAGTTTGCCTGTTACAACTTCGTCGATTATCCATTTTCCAGTCTCGACAAATATATTGTGATGGTATTCATCTAATTCTCTATACTGTCGTATATGTCCTTGTGTTGATGGTATTCATCTATAATGTCTTGTATTGTACACGAGCCATATCTGTAAATTAAGATTTGACATACATTTATTAAAGTTTCCGTATCCAGCGATCTGAAAATGGAATCACGTTCAGAATGACGTAGAAAACTATCACGAGCACAAACAATATCTATTACCGACGTGAACCTTGGATTTGTGCAACTTCTGATTTCATCAAGTGATTTTTCTTTTTCTAAGTCACGCTCACTTTGGCGTCTACAACTTGAAAGACTCACGATGAGCGTAATTAGGAAGCCCATCATAAAGAACATTACTTTTTCCATTTTATTA
>OMQX01000166.1 GCA_900313335.1 uncultured Prevotellaceae bacterium | reverse complement strand
TCGTGAAGCAGTCGGTAATGGTGCCAAGTCCCGTACACTGTATGTATGTTGTATTGTATCGTGCACCGCCGCTGTAGTAGTCGCGACCTTTTTCTATGCAGTCATCGATATAGAGGCTGAGGAACGTGGCAGGGGCATAGAGCGAGAACATACGCTCGATATATTTATTTACGGAGAGTTTAAGGTTTACGAAATACTCCATCTGCCTGCGCCAAGCCTCGTAGAGTTCTTCGAAGCTCGCAAAAGTTCGTGGGTCACCCGTCTCGAGTCCCAGCTTTTTTCCAGTCTCAGGGTCGATGCCGTTGTTCAGCGTTATCTCCAAAATCTTTGGAGTGTTAAGGTAACCCGTCAGCAAGTAGGCCTCCTTACCGAAGGCTCCCACCTCGATGCATCCAGAGCATCCACCCTCGCGGGCATCCTCAATGCTCTTGCCGGCACGTGTCATCTCTTCCACGTAGGTATCGGGATTGAAGATGCTGGGGTAACCATGACCCAGGCGTATCACTTTCAGACCTGCCGTCAGGAATTCGTCAGGCGTGTTCTTGGCAATGTGTATGCTGAGGCCCGGCTGTAGTTGGTGCAATTCCTCCTGAATCTCCAGAATCATGTACGACAGTTCGTTCACGCCGCTGCGACCCTCACGGTCAACGCCACCGATGTTGATATTGGTGAAGTCGTTGTATGTTCCTGACTCCAGTGCCGTAACACCCACCTTCGGAGGAGCCGGCTGGTTGTTGAACTTTATCCACAGGCACGACAGCAGTTCCTTTGCCTTATCGCGTGTCAGAGTACCGTCAGCAAGACCCTTTTCGTAGAAGGGGAACAGGTGCTGGTCGATGTGTCCTGGGTTCATAGAGTCCCATCCGTTCAGTTCCGTCACCGTGCCCAAGTGTACGAACCAGTACATCTGTATTGCCTCCCACATATCGCGTGGAGCATGAGCTGGTACCCAACGGCATACGTCAGCAATTTTCTTCAGTTCCTCCTTGCGCTGCGGATTGGTCTCCTTGCTTGCCATCTGTTCTGCAAGGTCAGCGTGACGCTCAGCAAAGAGGATGGCTGCATCGCATGATATTTCCATCGCCTCCAGTTCCTGCTGCTTGTCTGTAGCCTCAGGGTCATTGATATAGTCGAGGGCTTTGATACGCTGCTGTATGCGCTCCTTTACGTCCAACAGACCAATATGGTACATTTTGCCGTCCATAGCAGTATGACCTGCCGCACGCTGTTCCATGAATTCTGTAAACACTCCAGCATGATATGCTTCTTCCCATTCCTTTGACACATGGTTGAAAATGCGCTCACGCTGGGTCTTTCCGGCCCAATAGGGTATCACCTCGCGTTCGTAAGTGTCTATATCCTCCTGTGAGATGTGGTAGCTCTGCAGCTCACGGGTGTCGAGAGTATGCAGGTCTTCCACAGAGTGACATGTCAGCTCTGGGAAAGTAGGCACCGCCTTGGGCACAGGTCCGCGTTCACCCACGATGAGTTCATCGTCACCAATGTAGAGAGTCTTCTTCTTGCATATCTCGTAGAAATTCCTGGCGCGTAGTACCGGTGTAGGCATTGTGCCATAGTATTTCTTATAGAACTCGGTCTCAATGAGAGCACGCTCTATGCTAAGTGTTGTAGGCGTGTCGAAATTAAGCTGGCGCAGCCGCTTTATGCGACCGTTCATTCCGCCCTCGTTCTCTGGATACTTGATGCTATAGTTCATATTCCATTATATTTTGCGCTGCAAAGGTACGTTTTTTCCCCCATATATCAAAACATTTCGCAGAATAAAAACAACTTACCACAATTTATTGTGAAAAATTTGAGATTTGCCTGAAAAAGTGTAATTTTGCCCCCGAAATCAAAGAATAAAATGGAGTGATATTCTAAAAGAAGATATTTATGTTTAAGAAATTGTTTTGGGGTGTAATCGGGGCCGGATGTGTCTTTGGTATTATATTTGGAATTGTCAGCATAGTTAATAATGGTTCTGACGATAAAGCTGAATGGGATGACTCAACCTTTTCTACGGAGGCTGTCGAAGGACGCGAGACTGATAATGAGGCAGGGGATTATGACAATAATGTAAATAAAGAAAACCCTTCTTCGGACAGGGTGTCATCTAAGGATGAGGAGCGTGTTATTGTAGATTATGATTATGGTGCCTGCAATAACGGTTGTGGTTGCACGCAGTATGCTCATCATCCTGGCAATAAAATTTGTGTGAACTGTTCGAAACATGATTGCTATACAAGCAAATATGATCACGTTCGAAATAATTAATCATCCACAATGGTGATGCGGCCCTGAGGATGGGCGTATCTGGCAGGGATGGTGCCGCCAAGGGCTTTTGTCAGATACTCGGCCAAAGCATCTCGGGTGAACATGGTGCTGATGAAAAGCTGGCGACAGCCTTTCAGCATATTGTAGAAACCACCGCCCAGATAATAGTCAGATAGCGCAACGGTATAGCGACGCTGCAGGTCGAGAGGCTTCCAAGTGGAACTGGCGCTGTCGAAGACTGACACATCACTGATGGTGTGGTTCTTCTGGTGGATAGTATAGCGAAGACACGATACCTGTGGAAACTGTCCGTCAGTTTCTGGGAG
>OMQX01000168.1 GCA_900313335.1 uncultured Prevotellaceae bacterium | reverse complement strand
GTATTGCTACTGTTGAGTATTACGGGTATATTCGTGCTGTTCTTCAACCTGTTTCATACATACAGGGGAATTATCAGATACACTTCAATTGTAGACTTGCAGAGAATTGCCTTTGCAACTGGTTGTGCGACATTGACGACGGCTGTTTTAAGCAGTGTTGTTATTTATTTATACCCTCCGCACTATAGTCCTGCAGAGAAAATAATGAATATTGCAGAGGCGTTTCTGACACTGTTCTCATTATCTACATTGCTGATATGGCTGATTCGTGTTACAGTAAAGACCATGTTCGAGTCTTTCCGTACTGAAGCAGCAATTCCCGTTGCCATATATGGAACCAAGGCAGGCGGTATTGCGCTTGCAAAGAGTATTGCCTCTGTTTCGGAAAAACGTTTCAAACTGCGCTGTTTCATATCGGATGCCTCTGATACAGAAGGTGGTTATCTGATGGGAAAGAAAATCTATCACAATGGTCCTGATGTCGTCAAGAACTTGGTTGAGAACGGTGTCAGGACAATCATGATATCACCTTTGAAGACAATTCTCTTCAATCAGAATCAGCCGATGATTGATATGTTGACATCTGCAGGTATCAAGATTCTGATAATGCCGCGTGAGGAGGTCTGGACGGAGGGATCTGAGCTGAAACTCTCCCAGATGCATGATGTGGAAATCGAGGATTTGCTGCCTCGTGATGAAATTAAGATTGATCTTGATGCAATTGGTAACCTGCTGCGTAACAAACGAATATTGATTACAGGTGCTGCCGGTTCAATTGGCAGTGAGATGGTACGTCAGGTCGCAGAGTTCCATCCTGCAGAGATGATTCTGATAGATCAGGCAGAAACACCGATGAACGATCTTCGCCTTCTTATGGAGAGGCAATATGCTTATGTCAAGAGCGAAACCATTGTCACTAGCATTGCGAACAAGATACATATGGAGAATATATTCGCGACACATCGTCCTCAGTATGTTTTCCATGCTGCTGCGTATAAGCATGTTCCCATGATGGAGGAAAATCCCGCTATTGCCGTACAGAACAATGTATATGGTACACGCGTCATTGCTGATCTTGCCGTAAAATACGGTACGGATAAGTTTGTGATGATAAGTACCGACAAGGCGGTTAATCCTACGAATGTGATGGGATGCAGCAAGCGTATATGCGAAATTTACTGCCAGTCGCTGAATAAGAAACTGCAGGATGAGAAGAAGGACGGTGAACATGTTTGTCAGTTCGTGACAACCCGTTTCGGCAATGTGCTTGGCTCTAACGGTTCGGTTATTCCTTTGTTCAAGGAGCAGATCAAGAACGGTGGTCCTATAACGGTTACTCATCCGGACATCGTCCGTTTCTTCATGCTAATCCCCGAGGCGTGTCGTCTGGTTCTTGAGGCAGGTACAATGGGGCATGGCGGTGAGATCTTCGTCTTTGACATGGGTAAGCCTGTCCGTATTGTAGACCTTGCGAAACGTATGATAAACCTGTCCGGTGCACAGGATATAAAGATTCAGTTCACAGGTCTGCGTCATGGCGAGAAATTGTATGAGGAGGTTCTGAGTAACGAAGAAAATACATTGCCTACTGAACATCCGAAGATCAAGGTTGCGAAAGTGCGCGAATATGATTATGATACCATATGCAGCTATGAGAAGGAACTGATGGAGCTTTCATTTACGCATGACGACATGTTGATTGTCAAGAAGATGAAGGAAATCGTTCCGGAGTATAAGTCCCAGGTGTCAAAATACGAGATTCTGGATAAATAAATCCTATATCGTTATATATTGAGGGCGTCATTGGTTGAACCAGTGACGCTTTCATTATTTTTTCGGTATTAATGCTTTGCTTTTATGAAATTAAAATTGTAAATTTGTGCTTTGGATTAAAACTTAAATACATTATTATTATGCTTACAGTTGATGAACTGAATGACAGGCTGATTGATCTTGCTTTCAGTGAAGATATCGGTGATGGTGATCATACTACCCTGTGTTGTATACCTGCAGACAGTATGGGCGAAAGCAAACTGTTGATCAAGGAGGAAGGTATCTTTGCCGGTGTAGAGATTGCAAAGCAGGTGTTCCATCGCTTTGATCCTACAATGGAGGTGGAGTGCTATATAGAAGATGGTGCACGTGTGAAGCCTGGTGACATAGTAATGAGTGTAAAGGGTAGGGAACAGAGCCTGTTGCAGACAGAGCGTCTGATGCTTAATATCCTGCAGCGCATGAGCGGCATTGCAACTATGACGAACAAGTATCAGCAGGCTTTGATAGATGCCGGTACCAAGACACGTGTCCTGGATACGCGTAAGACCACCCCGGGTATGCGTATGCTTGAGAAGGAGGCTGTGAAGATAGGCGGTGGAATGAATCATCGTATCGGTCTGTTTGATATGATTCTGCTCAAGGATAATCATATTGATTTCTGTGGCGGCGTACATAATGCGATTACTCGTGCCAAGCAGTATTGCAAGGAGCATAACAAGGATCTGAAGATAGAATGCGAGGTTC
>OMQX01000177.1 GCA_900313335.1 uncultured Prevotellaceae bacterium | reverse complement strand
AAGCGAGATGTCGAACATTTTAACCTACCATCAAGCAAAGGGGTACTTTAGTGGAGCAGAACTTCTCATCCAAATTGCTTGAACGTGCAGTAGAGGAGGTTAGCAACCTCCCAGGCATAGGTCGCAAGACAGCATTACGCCTTGTACTGCATCTGCTTCGTCAGGACGCAACACAGACAAATGCCCTGAGCGAAGCCCTTACAACCCTGCGACGTGAAGTACGCTATTGTCGTGTATGTCACAATATTTCTGATACGGAAACCTGTCAGATATGTTCCAATCCCAAACGTGACAGTACAACGCTGTGTGTTGTCGAAAACGTTCAGGACATAATGGCAATCGAAGCAACCAATATGTTCAACGGCCTATATCACGTACTTGGCGGAGTTATCAGCCCAATGGACGGAATCGGTCCCAGCAACCTGCATATACAAAGCCTTACGGAACGCGTTCCGAAGGATCAGGTACGCGAGGTTATCCTTGCACTTAGTCCTACAATGGAGGGAGATACCACAGCATATTTTATATATCGCAGGCTCATGTCGTTGAATATTCCCGAGCTGAAGGTAACCGTAATTGCACGCGGTGTAGCACAAAATAACGAATTACAATATACCGACGAAGCTACTTTGGGAAGAGCTTTGGCAGGAAGAACACCTTTTGTTGGAAATTAGACTATGAAAACAAAGATCAGATATTACGGCAATCTCCTGATTGTAGGCCTGGTGTATATCATACTTGACACATACACCGATTTAAATGGCACATTGCTCAGTAATAACAATGCAACATCCATATACATATTGCAACTCTTGATTGCAGGTTTTGCCCTGTTTGCAATGTGGAGCAACTTCAATCTCTGGAAGCAGAAGCCGTTTCTATCCAGAATGTCGCTGATAACGGCAGCCTTGCTCGTTCTTGTCCAGTATTTCCTGAATTTTGATACAAACCTTTTGTGGCTCCTGCCTATGCTGGCAGTAGTATATATCTTCAGATATGATACGCTTACACGCAGTTGAGCCCGAAGATCTCGATTTGATGTATATTATCGAGAACGACATGCAGTTGTGGCAGCATGCCTCTACAACCGTACCGTTTTCCCGCTATACGCTTCAGCGATATATCCAGGACAGTACAATGGATCTGTATCGCGACCAGCAGGTCAGATTTGCCATACATGACGAGAATGACACAACATGCGGATTCCTGGATATCACCAATTTCTCACCCATACACTCACGTGCCGAGATAGGCATTGTACTTATGGCAGAGGCACAGGGTAGGGGATTGGCGACCGAGGCCCTCGGGGAAACTTGGGAATATGCCAGGCAAATGCATATCCGCATGCTCTATTCCATCGTAGCAGGGGAAAATACCCCTGCCCGACAACTATTCCTGCGTGCCGGTTATCGCCAGGCAGCCATAATACCCTCCTGGCTGCAGTTTGGCGATTATACACAGGATGCAATCCTGTTTCAGATTTCCTGATTTCAGTATTCCGGCCTAATTAGCCGAAATACTGTCCTCTCTTGCTTCAGCCTCCTTGCGCTCAGCATCCCACAGCTTCTTGATTTCTGCCTCAACCTCGACCGTCTGCGGTTTGCCGTTACCCCAGACAATTTCGTAATATCCACAGTCAATCTGTCGGCGTGCACCGTCGTAGATATATGCCAATACATACATATATCCGCCTTCCTTGTTCATTATAGCCTCGCTGAAATCATCCACAGGCTTGTGAGTGTAAGGACGCAAGGCTGCATATGCAGGTTCACCCTGTATTGCCTTGTCGTTGATCTTAACGAAGAAGAAATCGTCATTCTTCTTTGTGTAGGCATTCAGGATATTAACCGTACTGTCATTCCTGTTAACCTTGAACTTAAGGTCATAGCCCTCTGTTCCGTACCAATCCTTGACAACATAGCTGCTGTCATCCATCATGATCAGTTCGACCTTCATATGCTCAGGTATATTGCATAGCTGTGCCTCAGTGTTTACGTTCCACAATGGCTGAACCTGGAAAAGACTTATAAATGCCATAATCGAGAAATAAGTCCAGTGTGTAATTATTCCAGCACATATACCACCTATGAACGTCGATAGAACGCTCCAGCACATACCCATTGCCGTACATACAGCTATTGCATTTCCATCAATGATACCCTTTGAAGCAAATTCGGGAATCAAGCCCAAAGCTGCACCAACGGCACCCAAAGCAGTTATCGGGAATGCAACCAGCTCAGGAGCAGAAAAACCGAACAGCCATTCGAATACGACACTTATCTTACCAGCCAGCCAAGGTAGCAACTGCGTTCCCTGGAAAGCACCGCCGGTATATACGATAATCTCCTTGCCGTTCTCGTCCAGGCCCTCGGCGGTACCGCCAAACGTCATCATCATAACCAAAGTACTGATTATCAGAACACCGGGAATGATAGCCATACCAATGCTGACACCATCCTTACCGCCATCCAGGCAGGCATTCAGTACACGAACAAACAGCGTATCCTTTTGCTTCGCATTCTCATCTGGCATGGTCAAAGCCCCCTCCACATCAGCCCTGGCCTCAGTCGTTACAGCATCCTCGTCACGATAGTTAGGATACATCTTCAGTGTAAAGTGCTGCATCAGGCGCGTTGCAATTACACATCCGCATATTGCACCGAAGAAACCTATGAACGGAGCACCGAAATAACCCTGTCCGACCATAAATACCAGTACCAGCAGACCCATTCCGAAGGCGGTACCGAAATTCACAAGGCTAACATGCTGATACTTCTTGAAATAACGCGCAAACCCCTTGTTCTGACTCAATGCAATAATAGCAGGGTTATCGCTCAGGAAAGTAAGTACGGCAGCCAGTGATGCAACACCAGGCATGTTGAACAACGGCTTCATAACCGGACGCAGCAGTTTCTGCAGCAGGTCAACAACACCGAACTCAACAAATATCTTTCCCAAAGCACCTGTAATTACACACATACCCATTAGGTAGAACACCGTGTTTAGCAACAAGTCATGAGCAGTATGCATTACCGTGTTAAGCATATTGGCAAAGCCCATTACACTACCCATATAGCCAAACAGGGCAACAATTATCAACAGGCATGGAATGCCGTTAGGGATACGCTTTAGCATTTTCAATACTTTTTATACTGATTATTGTAGATTTACCTAATTTATATCAAGGCTGTCCCTGCCCAACGCCTTTGCAATACGCTTGTCAGCTGCCTTCTTTATAATATGCTTGATACCATGCAGGACATCCAGGTTGACCTTGGCTCCTATATACAGTTTCACACAGTCGTTATGCAACCCGCTGAATGGATGCGCACTGTTTTCCTGCGGTGCCATACGTCCCCATACATATCCGCCGGCAGCATGCAGGCGCAAGGCATCCGGATATTTCCTGATCGGAGAATATTCAACACCCATGCTTGCTGTATGCAGGCGCGTACCGCTCTCGACATACACATCGGCATCAGTGTCGGTATCGTTTGTATCAAATGTATACTTGCCAAACAACCTTACCATACTATGCGGTTTAACACTCGCTTCGGCAACAACGGTACAGTCCTTGAACCAGAATGACTGGTTCGAACTTGCACGGTTTACGTAATCAAGTTCCAGGAAGGCATTCTTCGAAAACAGGAACTTGTTACCGAAACACAGATAGTTTATCCAGCGTCCGCCAGTCGTCTGAAATGCATTGGCACTGAAAATGCTATGGTACCAGTCATGCTTGCCATACCACATCAGACTCAGGCCAACAGTACTGTTATCACCTATATATGTACGCATGGGAGAGTTGCACAGCTGAAATACAAGACGGTCATTCCTGCTCGCGTTAACCGCTATGCTGAAACCAAGCTGATAGCAGTTGATATACTGCCAATATTCGCTGCTCAGATACAGGTCGATAGGCGAGCGGTCATATTCCCAACCACCTATTGCAACAACCTGCTTACCCGCAGAAATTGCTACATAGTCGTTTGTTGTATACTTGATTTCCAACCAGTCGGTCGCATCCCAGAAAGTCTGGCTCGTATTCTTGTTTAGGCGTTGTTTCCAGCTGTATGTCAAACCTTTATATATCTTACCTTCAAGTCTTAGGTTTACAAATTCTCCACGAAATCCAGTACCCTCCTGGTTTATTCCACCATATCGGTTCATGTTCCAGCCGAACCTTGTTTCAATCTCAAGACGGCTCAGCCATGGACCATCTGCCTCAATCTCGTCCTTCGGGTCATCCTGCTGTGCCATCAGGACAGCCGAAAAACACATCAATGCAAATAAAAGTAATTTCTTTTTCATGATTTCACATACAAAGTTATAATTTTAATTCATTAACCATTATTGCAGCATGTATAATTTTGGCATATAAACAAAAAAAAACTATATTTGCCATTCGTATGGACAATGCATTATAATAATGAATATACTTGTAA
>OMQX01000178.1 GCA_900313335.1 uncultured Prevotellaceae bacterium | reverse complement strand
CGTGTTGATTCATGGTATGGTTCCCAGACTGAGATGAGATACATGCAGTTCAATTCCAAGAACAATGCTTTTACTGTTATTGACGGCGAAGGCAAGTATCTTCCGATGAAGTGGGAGCTTACTGAATTCTGAGGTTTCATAATGCGATTTGAAGAAAAAGAGATCCTTCTCAAAGACGGAAGGAAGTGCATTCTTAAGCCTAATTCATCCGAATACGCCGAGGCCATGATCGAATATCTCAAGGTAACACCGCAGGAAACGGACTTCCTTTTACGTTATCCGGATGAAGTCAAATATACGGTCGAGGAAGAGGCGAAGATCCTGGATGGTTTCCTGGATACTGACGTCGTATTTCTCGCGGTTCTTGGGATTCAGCAGGCTGCCTTCGCCGTATATAACGTCGTACGGGTTGACCGAGGCTGTGCGCAGCAGCTGTTCCTGTACCTTCCTGGGCATATCGGGAGTGCTCTTCACAACCCGTTTGTTATGAAAAGTTGCCTTTCCATCGGCATATCGAATGTCCGCATACAGCTGGGTGCTGATCTTCTGCTGTTCCAGTGCATAGTTGAGCAGTGCCCCATGACGTGTAAGTCTTGCTGCCATCCTGACCAGGAACATAATCTTGCCGGGCATGACCTGGGGGATGAAATCCATATCCTGGCTGTAGAGGAATGCATTGGCACGTGCCGTGAAACCGTTCATCCTTGTGCGGTTTTCCCTGGCACGGCGTGCAACCTGTCCCATAATGGTATTTACCCTGCCGCTGGTATCGGGCATAATGACTACCTCGTCCAATATGCGTGTACGTTCCTCGATGTCCTGTGCACCGGCATGGATACTGCCGGCTAAAGCGAGTATAAAAATCAGTATTTTTTTCATAGTTTTTCTTTGGACTCCTTGCTATTCTGCGGCAAAGATACGGAATTAATCAAACTTTGTGTTAATATACCTTACTTATTGGCAGATGTTACAGATTTTTAGTATATTTGTCGCAAATTGTAACATAAATAAAGGGTATTATGCTATTCTCCAAGGAAACATACATACAGCGCCGCAAGGTATTGGCAGAGCGTATCGGAAGCGGTATCATCATACTTCCGGGCAACAACATCTCGCCGTGCAACTATCCGGGGAACGGATACAAGTTCCGTCAGGACAGTACTTTCCTGTACTATTTCGGCCAGCACCGCGAGGGTCTGGTGGGTGTCATAGATGCAGACGAGCGCAAGGAATGGCTGATTGGTGACGACATAGACATCGAGGATATCGTATGGTATGGCAGTGTGGACAGCGTTGCTGACCTGGCTGCTGAGACGGGTATACGAAATTCTGCTCCGATGGCAAAGTTGAAGGAACTGACCGACAGTGCGAGGAAACAGGGACGCAAGGTGCATTTCCTGCCACAGTACAGGCATGACCTGATGATACAGATGATGGACCTGCTGGATATCCATCCCTCTCAACTGCGTCAGGCTGCCAGCCTGGAACTGATACACGCGATATGTGACCAGCGTGCGGTGAAGAGTGCCGAGGAGATAGCCGAGCTGGAGCGTGCGAGTGAGATAGGCTACAAGATGCATACAACGGCTATGCGTATGGTAAGCCCGGACGTTACGGAGCAGGAGATTGCAGGTACTATAAGCGGTATTGCCGAGAGTTATGGTTGCAAGGTTTCCTTCCAGAGCATCGTGAGCATGCACGGGGAGATCATGCATGGATACCCCGGGCCCAACAAGTTGGAGACCGGACGTCTGCTGCTGTGCGACTGCGGTGCGGAAACGAACGAGAACTATTGCAGCGACCATACTCGTACAACGCCTGTCACGGGTGTGTTCAGCAACCGACAGAAAGAGATTTACAGCATTGTAGAGGAATGTCATGACTATGCCCTGACACTGGCTGCGCCGGATGTGCGCTGGTGGGATGTTCACTTTGGCGTATGCCGTCTGATGACAGAGCGCCTGAAGGAACTGGGCCTTATGAAGGGTGATACGGATGCTGCCGTCGCTGCAGGTGCCCATGCGATGTTCATGCCTCACGGACTAGGTCACATGATGGGTATGGACGTACATGACATGGAGGGCTTCGGACAGAGCATAATAGGTTTTGACGAGGAGACACAACCTAACCTGGAACAGTTCGGAACCAACTGCCTGCGTTTCGGACGTCGCCTGCAGGAGGGATTCGTAATGACTGACGAACCTGGAATATATTTCATCCCCGCACTGATTGACGAATGGCGTGCGAAGGGGCATTGCAGGGAGTTCCTGAACTTTGACATGCTGGAGAAATACAAGGACTTTGGCGGAATCCGCCTGGAGGATGACATCCTGATTACAA
>OMQX01000179.1 GCA_900313335.1 uncultured Prevotellaceae bacterium | reverse complement strand
CGACAATGCACCTGCCATGCAGGTAGCAGACGAGCGTCGCGTTTTCAGCATGCTCGACGGAGATGCCCTCATGCAGGTAGTGAACGAGGTTAAACCCGATGTCATAGTACCTGAAATCGAGGCAATACGTACCGAGAAGCTGTACGAGTGTGAACGCAACGGCATCCGCGTCGTGCCCAGCGCCAAGGCAGTAAACTACACCATGAACCGCAAGGCCATCCGCGAACTTGCACACACCGAGCTCGGTCTCAAGACAGCCAACTACCGTTATGCCAAGACATTTGATGAATTCCGTCAGGCAGCCGACGAGATAGGCTATCCCTTCATCGTCAAGCCACTCATGTCCAGCAGCGGTCACGGCCAGAGCAAGGTAGATACACCGGACCAGCTGCTCACGGCATGGAACTGTGCCGCCGAGGGAGCACGCGGTGATATAGCCGAGGTCATTGTCGAGCAGTTCATACCATTTGACTACGAGATAACATTGCTCACCGTAACACAGAAGGATGCCCCCACACTGTTCTGCGCACCCATCGGACATGTCCAGAAGGGAGGCGACTACCGCGAAAGTTTCCAGCCCCGTGCAATGAAGCCCGAGCACCTGCAGGCAGCCCAGGAGATGGCAGCCAAGGTGACCGCAGCCCTCACAGGCCAGGGCATCTGGGGCGTAGAGTTCTTCGTAAGCGAGAAGGAAGGAGTAATATTCAGCGAGCTCTCACCACGTCCGCATGACACCGGCATGGTAACACTTGCAGGCACACAGAACCTGAACGAGTTCGAGCTGCATGCACGCGCCGTCCTGCATCTCCCCATCCCCGAGATCACACAGGAGCGCCAGGGTGCAAGCGCAGTCATACTCAGCGGTGCCGAGACACACGATCCCCAGTACACAGGCATGGCAGATGTCACCGCAGCACAGCGCACATACCTGCGCATCTTCGGCAAGCCCGAGGCACACGTAGGCCGCCGCATGGGCGTCGTCGTATGCTGGGATACCCTGGATACCGACCAGACCCAGTTGCGTGACAAGTGCAAGTCACTTGCAGCAAAGGTCAGCGTGAAGTAAAAGTGAAGCTATAAAAAAACAAGGGGAATTCAGGACTTAGCGCGTTGCGGTTTTGAATTCCTCTTTTATATTGTCCTTCTCCTCGGTCGTCAGCGAGGGGAAATGCCTGTCCAGTATCTCCTGCAGTGCAGCCAATGCACGGTTGCGCATCTGCATGCGCCCCGTCTTCAGGCCGCTTGCGTAAGGCGTATGCGGCAACAGGGCAGTATTGAAATTACCGTCGCTCATCCTTAGCGCTTACGACGGAAGGCCGAATGGAATCCGCGGGCAACCTTGATGCCGAGCGATACCCCCTGCCATATCCCGAATATGCTGCGTGCAATACCCACGTAGCGCTCCAGGCGCGTCTTGGCCTCGGGAACAGGAGCAACGGCTTTGTGATAGACCTCCACAAGCTGGTCCTGCAGGACCTGCGCTGCAATCTGCTTCTTCAGGTGCGCCGTGCGTATGGCCTGCAGCACATCCTTCTGGGCCAACAGTTCCTGTGCGTCCGTCATTTCTTGTCCTCCTTGTCAGCTTTGCGGCGCTCGATAAAGATATGCACCATCAAACGCGCTATCGGCTGTGTGATCCAAGCGTTGCGGCGCAGCCACACAACCATGCCTATGATTGCCACCAGGACAGCCTGGGATGCAAAGCCCAGTGCGGCACTGTTGCTGTATTCCGCTACGACATGCGCCAGGGCAAAGCTCAGCAGCAGCAGCAGTACGGAAGCCAGCAGGATTAATATAAACCCCAGGGCAACCGCCGACAGCATGACCGTCATGCTCTCGGCAGCAGCCAGGGCCATATTGTCCTTCTGTGCCTCCAGATATTCCTTCAGCAGCAGAAACAGTTTCTTGAATTCATCCATTCCTTATTCGTTAGCACCGATGCCAAGATCCTCGGCAATGTCGCTTGCCAGGTCTTCCATTTCCTTGTGGCTCAGCTTGATGCCGCGCTTCTTGATAGCCTCGATAATCTTTGCACGGGTGTCCGAACCCTTCTCGGGAGCAAACAGAATACCACATGCAACACCTACTGCAGCGCCGCCGATGAAAGCAGCCAGATAATTAATTCCCTTCATAGTCGTATCTTTTAATGTTGTGTTATAGTTTTGCAAGGCAAATATAATCAAATTATTGTTACCTTGCCGGCTTTAATGTCAAAAAGTACTCCTTTTAACCTTTTTTTTGTGAAAATACCTTATATATTGTTCCACTACGTTTCTTTAATTTCGCGAATTGTCGTATA
>OMQX01000181.1 GCA_900313335.1 uncultured Prevotellaceae bacterium | reverse complement strand
GATCCGTAAGTTTCTGACAGCGCGGTTTCCCGATGCAGGGCAGGCCTTTGTGCCCAAAAAAGACGCGCGGGTGCCCGATGATGTGGGCATCGAGCAGGCGAAACCGGAAGCCATTCTGCTGGCGCTGAGCAAAGTGCACCATCATGAATATAATCCGGAACCGGTATTCAGTGTGGCAGACTTGCGTGACAACGGACTGTCCGGCAGTGCGGATGCCAGTCGCAAGCGGGATCTGCTGGGGGCTGAACTGGGCATCGGGTACGGTACGGCCAAAGCGTTTTTGCGTCGGTTGAATACGTATGGGATTACAAGAGAAGAGTTCGCAGCTGCTCTGAAAAAAGTGGAAGAAGAATGAGGCACACATGGAAGACATTCAACCCATTATCGCCCGGCGGGAAGTGACAACGCGCATCCTGCAGGCATTTCATTTAAAAGCGGATAAGAATCTGGGGCAGAATTTTCTGGTAGAAGAGTCTGTGGTGAACCGCATTGCCAAGGCAAAGGACATGACTGTCATTGCCGGTGAGGCACTGCAGAAGTCCAAGATCGACATGGCGTTGCAATATTACTACTGGGCGTATTCGCTGATCCGCTCGGTACAGCGTCCCAACGAGGTCAAGGATAACGCCGGTCATATACTCGTTAACTGGATACCTGCCCGCATCAACGATATACTTGGTGATATAAGCGTCAGTTTCGACAAGCGTGACGGAGATTTCGTGGACTTGCTTTTCAGATACAAGGGACAGGATGTCACAAGTCTGGAGTTCAACTACTCGGACGGCCGTTCCATGTGCCAGGGCAGTGCCAAGGACGGCCGCGGCATGATGGAAATGGTTCCCGACTACGAAACCAATACCTATCACATAGAACTTGAATACGAGTACAAGGGTCAGGCACGTGGTGATGCAGAAATGGAGAGCGTGCTAAACGTCATTACAAAAAAGACATTTGCCAAGGCATCCGTTAATGTAAAGGGTGGTACTTCTTCAGCAAAGACACACAACAGCAGCCAGGCATCCAAAGGCATTGCTGCCAATACAGTGAAGATCAAGGATACAGGTTCGCAGCAGACTGCCAAGGGCGAACAGTTATATGCAGAAACCCTCAACAAGGTCATCGCAGCCATACAGACCCGTAACTACTCCAATGCCAATACCTGCTTTACACTGGACGGTCTGGAGATGTACAACAAGCTTATCTCTTACGGCACCGGTCGCATCGTGGGTACACCCAGCATCAAGTTCTTCAATGGTGTTAACGGAAACACCGTGGCACGCGGTCTCCAAATGTCCTTCTCGTTCAGGACCGGCAGGAAAAAGACATACGTCGAGGACGTGGTGTTCTGTTTCAACCCCGAGGGAAAGATAGATAACGTGGCCTTTGGCCTGGGCAAGGTTGCCGAGAACGACATCCTGTACCGCAAGGCCGCAGGGTGGAGCGAACAGACACGCGAGCAGATTATGGAGTTCATGGAAAACTACAAGACAGCCTACTGCCTGAAGCGCCTCGACTACATACGCGACATCTTTGCCGACGACGCAGTTATCATTGTCGGTAATGTTGTCAAGCGTCCAGCCTCGCAGTTACCCAACGAGCGCGGCATAACATCAAAGGGAACCGACCTGATACGTTACAACCGCTATACAAAGGATGCATATCTGGATAACCTGAAGAAAAGTTTTGCACGCAATGAATTCATCAACATACGCTTCTCCAACAACGAGGTTCAATGGCTGGAGAAATATAAGGACCGCAAACTATTCGGCATACAGATAGGTCAGGAATACAACTCGTCACATTATGCCGACAAGGGCTACCTGTTCCTGCTCATTGACATGACCGACGAGAAGGCACCGCTGATAAATATCCGCACCTGGCAGCCCAACGAGGTCTCAATGGACAAACTCTACCATGCCGGTGACTTCTATAGCGAATAAACAGTTTGACAATGATATGTAATACGAGGCTGAGCCTATTGCTTCTGTTTCTGATAACCACCATTTCATCGGTATTTGCCCAGCAGAAGCTTACTTTCCGTGTTGTGGATTTCAGATATAATGCCTTTGACCAGACGGCACGCGACGAACGCTTCAAACCTGCGTCTGACGGATATCTACATTCCATACTGATGCAGGGGCATATATAAAAATAGTAAGTAAGTAAGTAGGTAAGTGAGTAAGTAAGCCGGGTAAACCCCACCTACTTACCCACATATCCATTGACACCTATACCTCGCCAATGTAG
>OMQX01000182.1 GCA_900313335.1 uncultured Prevotellaceae bacterium | reverse complement strand
CATTTACATCGCTGATGGTGATAGTACCGCCATAGCCGTTTATGCTCCAGCAGTTCTTCTGTATGCCATAGATACGGTTCGTATAGCATACATTGTCGTTGATATACATCACCATTACAGAGTTGTCAGTATAAATATCCACCTTGTACGTGTTGTCAGATGGGGTGGGGAACATGTATCCGTCTATTTTGCCAATGAATCCCTTACCTTCTTTACCCTCCTCTTCGAAGTTGATTTTACGTTTTGCATTACCATCCTCTGGATTAACCACCATAGTATAGTATTTCTCGGAGTCTGTGCCGCGAACGAGGGAAATACCGAACTTGTCCCCCTGATTTGCTGTAGTAACTGTGAAACTGATATGGTTGCATTCGCCAAGACGTGTATAGAGGACGTAAGCACCTTCACCTGCGAGTGTTCCGTTGCTGTAGCCATTGCTTGCCATTACACTGACGGCCTGTACCTTGTCATATTTCGCATCAATGCCCTGTACCGGACCAAATGAGATTGTTCCGTCAGCATGCTGTACAATCTTGTGGCATACCAATGCACCTGACCATTCAGGTTCTTCTGCACCGACATTGACATTCTTTTCAAAGATGTCTGCCCCTTTACGGTAAGGACACCATCCCCAAATATAACGGTCTGTGCCGTTGAAGGCTGTCTTGCCCGCATAGAAGCCACGGCTGTCGAGTTGTCCCTGCTTGTCGTCTGGGAAGTTATGGTCTGGGTCGTTGAAACACTTCTTCAAGTTTTCATAAGAATCTGCCTTGATATACTTCACAGTACGGGCATTCCCTTCGTGAGAGGCATCGCTGTAAATGAGGTACCACCAATTGCCCATCTTGAAGATGTCGGGACATTCACACATACGATTCCATAACATTTTGAAGGGCCCCACATTTTCCCAGTTCTTCATATCGGTTGACTTAAACTCAGCAAATACCGGGTCACCACCGGCTGCAGGACTGGTAGAGATAACCATGCGGTATGTGCCGTCATCAATTTTGAAAATCTGCGGATCGCGGAAATCCATCTTTGAGTATTCATAGTCAGTACCACGCAGTGACCAGCTATTGTCGCGTGTCCAATTCTGGAAGTCAGGAGAGGTGGCCCGCATCACAACCTCGCGATTGGAGAGCAGTATGTTGTAGCCAGTGTAATAGATGTAGTACAAACCGTCATTTTCGTTATATACAGCGCATCCTGTACCAAGCACGGCATCCTGTTGCTTGTCGCTTGTGCCGGTTGGAAGCACTTCTCCCATCGGAACGTAATTGGCACCATCTGTGGTACTGACACCCCAATAAGGGTGATAGCACGCTCCGTTGTTGTCATATTCCTGCAAATAAAGCACCTTAAACTCTTGTGCTTTTTGGTCATAGAATGGCATTGGGTCGCCGCAACGCCCTATGGCAGGATTGTAATAAGTGCGGAAACCTTTTTCATCCGTAGGGATGAATGTCTCTGTTGTGCCCGACCAGTTCTTTTCCGGATCAGGACCATATGTATCATCGCTGCATGAGGTGATAGCTGTGGCTGCACCACAACATACAAGTCCTGCATAGAATATATAAAACATCTTTTTCATAAGGCATTATTTTGTTAAGTAATCAATTGCGTTTTTGGTAATAATCTCAATGTTCTTATGGTAGTGCTCAGAGTAGCCTGAGGCAAACTTGTATGAATACCAGTCATAACCACCATATCCGATGCAGACGATACCGCCTTTATCACCAGTAGCAGGATATTCCCATGCAACGACGGTATCGCTGGAACCGTCTTTTGATACACCAAGGATGACGCCACCGGTTCTTGCCTTCCATGCAGAGAAATCTGCCCATCCGGCCCAACCGAGGTGGTACTGTGCTACAGAATTAGAAACGAAATATCCACTGTCGGTACATGGCACTTTTCCTGCGAAGCCGTCGTTAACGAGGTTATTCCAAATAGGATGACCGGCCTGCTCGGCACGGCCGCGTGCAACGCGCTGTTTGCCCGGGCGAAGCTGAGCGCGGCCATGGGCGCGCGCCCGGTGGCGCTGACCGCCCGGCGCCAGCTGCGACTGGTGCAGGCGAGGCATCCCCTGCTGGAGAGGGACAGCTGCGTGCCGCTGGACGTGGAGCTGGCCGCGCCGGACCTGGGCATCGCGGTGACCGGGCCGAACACCGGCGGGAAGACCGTGTGCCTGAAGACGGTGGGGCTGCTTACACTGATGGCCCAGAGCGGGCTGCACATCCCCTGCG
>OMQX01000183.1 GCA_900313335.1 uncultured Prevotellaceae bacterium | reverse complement strand
CCAGACGTTTCCTTTCTTCTGCAAACTCCGATTGCACACTACTGATAAAGATATGCTTCTTTGTCATTTTGCTTTTTATCTTTTTATTGGCTACAAAGTAAAAAACTTCGTATAATCTTTGGCAAAGCTGGGAATTTGACTTTTAGTGACTCACATTTATGGTTTTTCTATCATAGCGAGAGGCTGTTTCTCTCTTTGACTCAATTCATCTCAATTGTCTGGGCGCGGTCGGGACCTACGCTGACGATTGTGATGGGGCGCTCCAGGGCGCTCTCCAGATACTTGATGTAGTTCTGGAATGCCTCGGGGAACTGCTCGCGTGATGTCAGCTGTGTCAGGTCGGTCTGCCATCCGGGGATATCCTCGTATACTGCCTGCCATCCTTCGGTGTCGTATGGCATTGTGGTCGTGCGCTGGCCGTCCTTCTCGTATGCGACGCAGACGCGGATTGTCTCGAATGTATCCAGGACGTCGCTCTTCATCATGATCAGCTGTGTAACGCCGTTTATCATGATTGCGTACCTGAGGGCAACGAGGTCAATCCATCCGCAGCGACGGTTACGTCCGGTGACGGCACCGTATTCGTTGCCTATCTTGCGAATCTTGTCGCCAATCTCGTCAAACAGCTCAACGGGGAATGGGCCGCTGCCTACACGTGTGCTGTAGGCCTTGAATATGCCGAATACCTCACCGATCCTGTTCGGTGCTACACCCAGGCCTGTGCATACACCGCCCGTGCAGGTATTACTGCTGCTGACGAACGGGTATGTGCCGTGATCGATGTCCAGCATAGTTCCCTGTGCACCCTCGGCCAGGACGTTCTTGCCTTCCTCCAGCGCCTGATTGATTTCAATCTCGGTGTCCGTAATCGGAAACTGGCTCATATAGTGTATGCCGTGCATCCACAGGGCTTCTTCGTCAGTAATGTCGTAGTCGGTATAATTGAGGTCCCTGAGTATCTGCTCGTGACGGGCCTTCAGCGCCTCGTACTTTTCCAGGAAGTTACCCTGGATGTCACCTACGCGCAGACCTGTGCGGCTTGCCTTGTCGCTGTATGTGGGGCCAATGCCCTTGCCCGTAGTACCAACCTTGTTCTTGCCTTTGGCTGCCTCGTATGCACGATCCAGAACGCGGTGCGTGGGCAGGATGAGGTGTGCGCGGCGGCTGATGTGCAGACGGTTCTTCAGGTCATAGCCGGCACTCTCCAGTTCCTGTGCTTCTGCCATGAACAGGTCCGGTGCAATAACGCATCCGTTACCGATGATGTTCAGCTTTCCTTCGTCAAAAATACCGGATGGTATAGAACGGAGGACAAATTTCTTTCCTTCAAAGATAATCGTGTGACCTGCGTTGGGACCACCTGCGAAACGTGCAACCACGTCGTATTGCGGTGTGAACACATCAACGACCTTACCTTTGCCTTCATCGCCAAATACTATGCCTAAGAGGGCATCAACTTTTCCTGTACTCATATTATTTAATTCATAATTTATAATTCATAATGCATAATTCAATCCGATAGGTATTGAATGGTTGCCTGTACGGCCTTACGTAGCGGAAGCGGAGCATCTGCACCTATGCTTGCCGCATGGTCGCGCAGTTCCTGCTCCGAGCGCTCCATCAGCTTTCCTCCCTCGCGTAGCAGGCGGCATATTGTCAGCCATCCGCACAGGGACGGGAGGTAATTGCCGCGTGCAATCTGTTCGAAGGCGAAACTCGTCGCCCATTTCTGCGGGTATATCAGTTCCATAGACATGAGAGACGCTTCCTCGGTTGTCCTGAACTCCTGCGCCCAGATGTCTGCTACCTCGGGCAGGAACTCGTCCCCGGGCGTCAGCAGTATGGCGAGCAGGCGGCTCTCGCGTACATTCTCGTTCCACAGTTCCTGAGCCAGACGGCGGTCATGGGGGAACTGGGCAGCAATGCTGCGTAGCCGTGGCAGTTCGATTCCCCAGATTACGTGATAGGGCATCCCTGCATCACGCATCGCCTTGCTGGCTATGCCGTTCATGTTGGCACGCAGTTCCTTCTTTATATCCTTAATAATCTCTACCATACCTCAGCATCTGCTCGTCGTATGTCTCTGTATAGTCGACTGTTATGTCCGTTATGTTGCCGTCCTTGTCCCTGACCGGTATATACCTGGGGTTGATGAATCCCTTGTACGGAGCAAGGTCCAGTGCCTTGTAACGCTGCAGCATCTCGGCATGCAGCGCGGGGTCGATCCTTAC
>OMQX01000185.1 GCA_900313335.1 uncultured Prevotellaceae bacterium | reverse complement strand
TTATCCGGCTGATTTCGTGGCGCTGACAGACAGTTTTGACGTATTGGTTACGGATGTCCCGTGTTCGGGCGAGGGGATGTTCCGCAAGGACGGGCAGGCGGTTGCCGAGTGGAGCATGGATAACGTGATGATGTGCCAGGCGCGTCAGCGTGGTATCCTGCAGGATATATGGCATACACTGAAACCGGGCGGCCTGCTGATTTACAGCACGTGTACCTTCAACTATTTCGAGGACGAGGACAATGCCCGGTGGATATGTGACCAGCTGGGGGGTGAGTTGCTGGAAGAGCGTCATTTCCTGCCGGGTCGCGACAGGGGAGAGGGGTTCTACTGCTGTGCTATCAGGAAGGTGGCCCTTACAGATGAATCAGGAGACAGGGGATTAGGGATTGGTGATATAGAAGCCAGGGTGCAGCGGACATTGCGTGTCATGCCCGAGGCTTTTGAGCTGGAGGGTCCTGCGGTTGAGCTCAGTTACGACGAGGCGTTGCAGTATCTGCGGCGCGAGGCGGTACGTGTTCCTGCCGGGCGCGGAATGGTTACGCTATGCTACAAGGGATTGCCGCTCGGACCTGGTAAGTGTGTGGGGAACAGGATCAATAACCTGTATCCCGAGCAGTGGCGTATACGCACTACATATACCCGGAAATGGAGCCTTTTCGAGAATGAAACATAAAGTTCTGCTACATTGCTGTTGTGCACCGTGTTCCAGTGCAATCATAGAGTGGATGCTTGCCAATGGCGAGCAGCCGGTGCTGTTCTATTCCAATCCCAATATCTATCCCGAGGAGGAATATCTGATCCGCAGGGACGAGTGTGTCCGCTATGCGGGGAAATTGGGCCTGGAGTTCATTGAGGACAAGTATGACCACAGTGAATGGCAGGACTGGATAAAGGGCCACGAGGATCAGCCGGAAAGGGGCAGCCGCTGCCTGGAGTGTTTCCGCATGCGTTTGCAGCGTGCTGCAGCGAAGGCCCGGGAACTGGGGATAGATACATTTACATCGACATTGGCATCGAGCCGCTGGAAGAGCCTTGAGCAGATTGCCCGGGCAGGTAATTGGGCGGCAGACGGGGTCAATGCGGCATCCCCGGATTCAACGCAGGTGCATTTTGATGCCCGTAACTGGCGCAAGGGGGGATTGCAGCAGCGTCGTAGCGAATTGCTGAAGGAGAATGGTTTCTACAACCAGTTGTATTGTGGGTGTGAGTATAGCCTGAATGCCCGTCTGCCCATGATGGGCAAGGATGATGTGCGACGCTGGATGCGTGAGCTGAAAAAAGCGCATACCGGTCAGGAACTGAAGGAAAAGAGCGTGTCCTTATGCCGTAGGATAATGTCTGGTACGCATTGGCAGAATGCAGGTACGGTATTGCTGTACCATGCATTGCCGGACGAGGTGGATACGCAGTTGCTGTTGGACAATGCCTTGCTTTCGGGAAAGCGTGTGTTATTGCCCAAGGTCAATGGCGATGACCTGGTGCTGTGTGAATATACTGGCCCTGATTCCCTGACAACGGGAGCCTATGGCATATTGGAGCCGAACGGGACATCGTCGATGTATGGGGGGACGGAAATAGACCTGGCCATAATCCCGGGTATGGCCTTTGACAGGCATGGTCATAGATTGGGTAGGGGAAAGGGATACTACGACCGTCTGCTGTCCGGGTTGAAGGTGTATAAGATGGGTATTTGCTTCCCGTTCCAGCTGCTGGATTACCTGCCATGCGAGGAGCATGATGTCATGATGGACGGGGTAGGGGTTTAGGGCTCTTTCTTGTCAAAAAGTCCGTAGGTGGTTCGCAGTACGCGGAATTCGGTACGGCGGTTCAGCGCGTTGCATATTTCCTGTTGTGCAGGTTCGGGCAGGGCCTGTATGAATTCGACGCTAAGGGTGTCTCCTTCGTTTAGGAATGAGTGTTGCTCTGCCAGTTTGCGTGTGATGACCTTTGGGCGTGTCTTGCCATATCCTACGGGCGAGAGGCGCTTGTCGTCAATGCCGTGCTCTATAAGATAGCGTA